>NZ_JBSGFD010000284.1:0-8029 GCF_053603215.1 Kitasatospora sp. NPDC004240
TCCGCAACGGCTCCCCGGCCCGGCGCGCGCCCGGTGGGCGACGGGTGGGCGGCTCAGGCAGCCGCCACCTCCGCCGCCCGGCGACGACGGCCCACCACGGCCGACGCCACCAGGACGATCGCCGCCGCGGCCAGCGAGAGGTACATCTGCTTGCGGCCGGACTCGTCGGTGAACATGTAGGCCATGACGAAACCGATCATGCCGATGGCGGTCCAGGTCAGATAAGGGTAGAGCCACATCTTCACGGTGAGGCGCTCGGGACTCTCGCGCTCCAGGATCTTCCGCATCCGCAGCTGGGAGAAGCAGATCACCATCCAGACGAACAGGGCGATCGCGCCGGAGGAGTTCAGCAGGAAGGAGAAGACGGTGTCGGGCGAGGTGTAGTTGAAGAACACCGCGACGAAGCCGAAGACCACCGAGGCGAGGATGGCGGTGCGCGGCACGCCGGACGAGGTCACCTTGGCGAAGGCCTTGGGCGCGTCACCGCGCCGGCCGAGCGAGAACGCCATCCGGGAGGCGGTGTACATGCCCGAGTTGAGGCAGGAGAGCACCGCGGTCAGCACGATGAGGTCCATCACGTTGCCGGCGTACGGGATGCCCAGGTGGTTCAGCACGGCGACGTACGGGTTGGCGGCGACCGCCGGGTCGTTCCACGGCAGCAGGGTCACGATGAGCAGGATCGAGCCCAGGTAGAAGACGCCGATGCGCCAGATCACGCTGTTGGTGGCCTTGCTGACCGCCTTCTCCGGGTCCTCGGACTCGCCGGCCGCCAGGGTGACGATCTCGCTGCCCATGAAGGCGAAGACGACGGTGAGCATGCCGGTGAAGACCGCGCCCATGCCGTGCGGCAGGAATCCGCCCTGGCCGACCAGGTTCTCGGTGCCGACCGCGTGGGTGTCCGGCAGCACGCCGAACACGGCCAGGCCGCCGACCACCAGGAAGGCGGCGATCGCCACCACCTTGATGCCCGCGAACCAGAACTCGAACTCGCCGTAGGAGGCGACCGAGAACAGGTTGGTGGCGGTCAGCACCGCCATCACGATCAGCGCCCAGCCCCACTGCGGGACCATCGGCATCCAGCCCTCGAGGATCTTCGCGCCGGCGGTCGCCTCGACCGCGAGCACCACGACCCAGAAGAACCAGTACAGCCAGCCGATGCTGAACCCGGCCCAGCGGCCGAGCGCGCGGTCCGCGTACGCGGAGAAGGAACCGCTCTGCGGGTCGGCCGCGGCCATCTCGCCGAGCATCCGCATGACGAGCACGACCAGCACGCCGGCCAGCGCGTAGGACAGCAGGATGCCGGGGCCGGTCGACGCGATGCCCGCGCCGGAGCCGACGAACAGGCCCGCGCCGATCACACCGCCGATCGCGATCATCGACAGGTGGCGGTTCTTGAGACCCGCCTTGAGGTGGCCGTCGTCGCCGTGGTGACCGGCGCCGTGGGTGTCGCCGTGACCGGGGGTGGTGGTCGGCGGCGGTACGGCCTTGGTGGTTTCCGCACTCATTGCAGGGGTGCCCTGTGCCTTTCCAGCGCGGCCTGCCCCTCGGCACGTGCTGCCGGAGGGATCTTCGGGACGGATCCGCGCAATGCGGTGAAAGTTAACTTCTACTTCCGGGTATCGGAACAACGAGCCGGTAACTGTTCGCTCAGCGGGTATGAAAGCCCAGGTCAGGGCAGGTGTGGACCTGTCGTGGAAAGCTCAAATCTGACGCATCGTGAGGTGCCGGGGGCGGCTGGGGGATTCGTCGGGCGCCCGTACATACTGGCCGCGTGAAGATCGTGCTCGTGGTGTTCGGCGTCCTCGCCGTCCTCTCCCTGCTGGCCCTGGTGCACTGGTACCTGTGGCGGCGCCTGGTGCGCGACGTCTCGGCGCCGGGAGGCCGCTGGCGCCGGGCCGGTACGGTGCTCGCCGTCCTGCTGCCGCTGCTCTCGGTCGGCGCGCTGATCGGCGGCCGCGCCCTCCCGATGTCCGTCGAGCGCTGGCTGGCCTGGCCCGGCTTCCTCTGGCTGGCCGTGCTGCTCTACCTCACCCTGGCGCTGCTGGTCGGCGAGGCGCTGCGCCCGCTGCTGCTGCGGCTGCCGGACCGCCGTATATCCGTCCGGGAATCGGGAGTTGCCGAAGCATCAGCCGAGGTGGGCGGGACGGCTGAGCCGGAGCGCAATGCCGCGCCCTCGCCCGAGCGGCGGCTGTTCGTGGCCCGGACGGTGGCGATCGGCGCGTCCGGCGTCGCGGCCGCCGTGGTCGGCACCGGCACGTACGGGGTGCTGCGCGGGCCGAAGCTCAAGCAGGTCACCGTGCCGCTGGCCAAGCTGCCCGCCCGGGCGCACGGCTACCGGATCGCCGTGGTCAGCGACATCCACCTCGGCCCGATCCTCGGCCGCGCCCACACCGAGCGGATCGTCGACACCATCAACGGCGCGCAGCCGGACCTGATCGCCATCGTCGGCGACCTGGTGGACGGCAGCGTGCCCGACCTCGGCCCGGCCGCGCTGCCGCTGGCCCGGCTGCGGGCACGCGACGGCGCCTACTTCGTCACCGGCAACCACGAGTACTTCTCCGGCGCGGCGCCCTGGGTGGACTTCGTCCGCGAGCTCGGCGTCCACCCCCTCCAGAACGCCCGGGTCGAGCTCGGCGGCTTCGACCTCGCCGGGATCAACGACATCGCCGGCACCGCGGAGGGCGACGGACCCGACTTCGGCAAGGCGCTCGGCGACCGCGACCGGGCCCGCGCCTCGGTGCTGCTCTCCCACCAGCCGGTCACCATCCACGACGCCGTGCGCCACGGCGTCGACCTCCAGCTCTCCGGCCACACCCACGGCGGCCAGCTGTGGCCCGGCAACTACCTCGCCGAACTCGCCAACCCCACCGTGGCCGGGCTGGAGCGCTACGGTGACACCCAGCTGTACGTGACCCGCGGCGCCGGGGCCTGGGGTCCGCCGGTACGGGTCGGCGCGCCCTCCGACATCACCATCGTGACCCTGGCCTCGCTCCGGGCGTGAGCGGCCCGGGCGGCTCCAGCACGAGCAGCTCGCGCAGCCCCAGCACGGTGATCAGCCGCGCGTCCGCCGGCCGCCCGGTCAGCCGGGCGGCCAGCAGCCGGGGGACGTCCGCCTCCCCGCTGTGGCCGGGCACCACGGTCACCTCGGCGCACCGCGGCCCGGCCCGCCCGGCCATCGTGTACGTCACCCGGTAGGTCGTACCGCCCGGTGGCGGCTGCGCCACGGCCGTCACCTCCTCGCCGATCCGCCGTCCCGTGCCCTCGTCCGCCCCCCGTTCCAGTCTGGCCCCGGCGCGGGCGCCGCGTGATCCTGTGGCCGAACGGCGTAAAGGCGGGCAGAGTGGGAAATCTCCGGATCGAACGGGTCCGGGGCGGCCGCCCGGCGCCGCGGCGACCGGGCCGGCCGGACCGCACCGGGCCAGGGGGACCTCCGGGAAGGGGCGACCGAGAGCACCGCCAAGACCACCCCACGACCACCGCCAAGAGGAGCGCGGCCCACCGTACGGCCTCGTGAGCCGCCGGACGGGCCGCAAGGAGGCGATCCCGATGGACCTGCTGACCTACAAGGCCGAGGACCAGGCCCCCGACGCGCCCAGGAACCCCGGCCGGATGCACCGCGCCTGGCACTGGCTGCTGAGCCTGACCCCGTCGGCCGTCGTCCTGCTGACCGCGCTCTCGCTGGGACTCGGCGAGGTGGCGTACCAGCTGGACAACGCCTGGGCGCTGGGCATCTTCAGCGTCATCTGGCTGGCCACCTTCCTGGCCCTGGTCGGCATGGTCGCCCGCTGGATGACCCCGGCCCACCACACCGCCCACGGCCGGCACCGGATGGCGACCTGACGGCACGGCGGCGGCGACCGGTGCCGGTTCACCGGGCACCGGTCGCCGCCGCACGTCCGTCCGGGCGCATGGTGCCGGGGGGATCAGGACGGCGCCACCCACACCGTGGTGATGTTGCAGAACTCCTTGATGCCGTGCCCGGACAGCTCGCGCCCGAAGCCCGAGCGCTTCACCCCGCCGAACGGCAGCGCCGGGTGCGAGGCGGTCATGCCGTTGAAGAACAGCCCGCCGGCCTCGATGTCCCGCACGAACCGCTCCTGCTCCTCGGGGTCGTTGGTCCACACGTTGGAGCTGAGCCCGAACGGGGTGTCGTTGGCCAGCGCCACCGCCTCGTCCAGCCCGGCCACCTCGTAGACCGTGGCGACCGGGCCGAAGGTCTCCTCCAGGTGGATGCGCATCGCCGGCGTGATGCCGGTCAGCACGGTGGGCTCGTAGAACCAGCCGTCCCCGAAGCCCTCGGGCCGGCGGCCGCCGCACTCCACCCGGGCGCCGTGCGCGCGGGCGTCCTCGACCAGCTCCTCCAGGTCCTCCCGGCCCTGCCGGCTGGCGAGCGGCCCGACCTCGGTGGCCTCGTCCATCGGGTCGCCGACCTTCAGCCCCCGCATCGCCCCGGCGAAGGCCTCGGTGAAACGCCGGTACACGTCGGTGTGCACGATGAAGCGCTTGGCGGCGATGCAGGACTGCCCGTTGTTCTGCGCCCGGGCCCGGACGGCGGTGGCCACGGCGGCGTCCAGGTCGGCGCTCGGCAGGACCACGTACGGGTCGCTGCCGCCCAGCTCCAGCACCGCCTTCTTCACCTCGTCCGCCGCCGCGGACGCCACCGCCCGCCCGGCCGGCTCGCTGCCGGTGAGGGTCACCGCGGCCACCCGGCGGTCCCGGACCACCCGCTCCACCTCGGCCGAGCCGATCAGCAGGGTCTGGAAGCAGCCCTCCGGGAACCCGGCCCGGCGGAACAGCTCCTCCAGCGCCACCGCCGTCCGCGGCACGTTGGACGCGTGCTTGAGCAGCCCGACGTTGCCCGCCATCAGCGCCGGCGCGGCGAACCGCACCACCTGCCAGAACGGGAAGTTCCACGGCATCACCGCCAGCACCACGCCCAGCGGCCGGTAGCGCACGTACGCGTGGGCGGCGCCGGAGTCCTCGACGTCGGCCGCGGCCGGGTGCTCGTCGGCGAGCAGCCCGGCGGCGTTGTCGGCGTACCAGCGCATCGCCTTCGCGCACTTGGCGGCCTCGGCGCGGGCGGCGGTGAGCGGCTTGCCCATCTCCTCGGTCATCGTCCGGGCGATCGCCTCGCGGTCCTCGTCCAGCAGGTCGGCGGCGCGGTGCAGCAGGGCGGCCCGGTAGCGGAAGGAGGTGGTGCGGTACTCGCGGAAGGCCTCCTCGGCGCGGGCGAGGCGCTGTTCGAGTCCGGCGGCGTCCAGGGCTTCGAAGGTCTCCAGGGTCTCGCCGGTCGCGGGGTTGACGCTGGCGATGGGCATGGGGGTTCTCCCGGGGTTCGGTGGGGCCGGCTGTCCCCTCACCTTCCCCGACGGCCCGGGTTTTCGGCGGTATTGCGGGCCCGGCATTTCCGCCCCGGCCGTACGGACCCCGCGGCAGCACCCGGCCCCGGCCGACCGGTCCCGGGCACACCGGGACCGCCCGGCGGCGCCCGCCGGGCGGTGCGGTCCGGCTCCGTCACTCCGGCAGTGACTCCACCCGGGCCGCCGCCTCCCGGGCGCGCGCTCCGGCACGGGTCCGGCCGGCGGACACCTGGCGGTTCGGGAACCGGTGCAGGTACTCGGCCTCCAGCTGCCCGGTCCGCAGGGTGTGCCGCTTCAGCGCGTCCTCCGAGCCGTACAGGAAGGTCTCGTGCCGGGTGCGGTGCAGCTGCTCCAGCTCGTGCAGCAGGGTGTCGTTGCCCAGGGCGTGCGGGGAGATGCCCTCGGGCCTGATGTGCGGAGCGTCGGGATGCCGCATGTCCGTTGCCTCCTCGCCGTCTGCTTCCACTACCCCCATGCTCGCCGCAGCCGCCCGCCCGCGCCAC
The DNA here is from genome assembly GCF_053603215.1 of Kitasatospora sp. NPDC004240. Classification (NCBI taxonomy): domain Bacteria; kingdom Bacillati; phylum Actinomycetota; class Actinomycetes; order Kitasatosporales; family Streptomycetaceae; genus Kitasatospora; species Kitasatospora sp. NPDC004240. Next base: position 5,864 of record NZ_JBSGFD010000284.1, read on the forward strand.
GCGCGCCGCCGCCCCCGTACACGGGGCCCTGGCCTCATGTGGTCGGGACACCGGGTGCACCAGACTGCTGCACACCGGTGGGATCCCCGTGCGGACGGAGGGCGATCATGAGTGCGGAGAGCTTGCGGAGCGCCTGGTGGCGGCCCCGGCAGGGCGCGGCGGAACGGCAGCTCACCATGGCGGGCCTGTGCGCGCTGGTCTGCCTGGTCGCCGGCGGCCTGTGGGCCGGGTACGTGCTGGGCCATCCCGGCGACCCCGACCTCGCCCAGCCCGCCCGGCACCTGGCCGTCCTGGGCTACGGGCTCGCCGCCGTCGCCGGCGGTGTGCTGCTGCACGCCCACCGCCCCGGCAACCAGCTCGGCTGGGTGCTGCTGGTCTACGGAACGGCCCTGATCGTCCCGCTGGCCGCGGAGGCGCCGCTCTGGACGGAGGTCGGCGACCCCCGGGTGGTCGCGGGCGTGGTGATCCTCAAGTCGGTCGGCTACACGATCAGCGGCACCCTCTGGCACGCGCTGCCGCTCTGGCTGCCGTTCGGCGCCCTGCCCGGCCGCCGATGGTGGTTCGCCATCGGCGCGGTGGGCCTGTGGATCCTGCCCCAGGCCTGCTTCTACGTGTACCAGCCGACCGCCTTCGGCCGCCCCAACCCGCTCGCCGACAACCCGGTCGCCCACGCGCTGGAGCAGTTCAACGACCGGATGCAGACCACCCAGCTGACCATGTACTTCGTGCTGACCGCGCTGGTGGTCGTGGTCCCGCTGGTCCGCGCCCGCGGGCTGTCCCGGCGCAGCCGGCAGAACGTGCTGATCGCCCTCGGCGTCTACCTGCTCTGGTTCGGCGCCGAGGCCGGCTACTTCTTCGGCGACCAGAACACCCTCTCCTACGTGCTGTTCGCGGCCTCCTCCGCGCTCTGGTCGCTGGCCCTGGCCGTGGTGGTCGTGCGCGACGGCTCCTGGCGGCTGGACCGGGCGGCCCGGCGGATCCTGGTCGGGCTGATGGTGGCCACCGCGCTCACCGTCGCGTTCGTGCTGCTGGCCGCGCTGCTCTCCACCATGCTGCTGCCCGGCTGCGGCCCGGACGCGCTGCTGCTGGTCGCCGCCGTCTTCCTGCTCGCGGCCGGGCTGCCCAAGGGCGTCCGCTGGGTCTCCGGCGTCGTCGACCGCTGGTACTACGGCTCGCGCGCGCAGCCGTACCAGGTGCTGCGCAGCCTCGCCGGGCGGGTCAGCCAGACCGTCGACCCGCAGGACGTGCCGACCGTGCTGTGCACCACGGTCGGCGACGAACTGCGCCTGCCCGGTGTGGCGTTGACCGTCTCCACGCGCGGCGGCGAACGCCGGCTGGCCGCCGTGGGGGAGCGCTCCGGCACCGGGGAGGGGTTCGCGCTGGTCCACCAGGGCGCCGAGATCGGACGGCTCACCGTCGCCCCGCGCGCCGGCCAGCCCCGGCTCGACGAGAGCGACCGCGACGTGCTGCGCTCGCTGGCCGGCCAGGCCGCGCCCACCGTCGCCTCGCTGCGGCTGCTGGAGGACCTCCGGGCCAGCCGCGAACAGATCGTCGCGGCCCGCGAGGAGGAGCGCCGCCAGCTGCGCCGTGACATCCACGACGGCCTCGGCCCGCTGCTGGCCGGGCTGCGGCTGCGCCTGGAGAGCGCGGCCGCCACCTGCGACCCGCCGCGCTTCTCGGTCGCGCTGGAGCGGGTCTCGGACGACCTCGCCGGGGCGGTCCGGGAGGTCCGGCGGATCACCGACCGGCTGGGCCCCGCGGTGCTGGGCGAGTACGGGCTGTCCCGTGCGCTGGACCGGCTCGCGGAGACCTTCAGCGGTGACGACCTGACGATCGGCACCCGGCTGGAGCCCGACCCGCTGCCCGAACTGCCCGCCGCCGTGGAGGTCGCCGCCTACCGGATCACCGCGGAGGCGCTGAACAACGTGCTGCGCCACGCCCGGGCGAGCAGCGCCACGGTGACGGTACGGGTGGACGCCGAGCGGCTGGAGCTCGTCGTCGAGGACGACGGGCGGGGCCCCGGCGAGGTCGCGACGGGTCATCCGGGGGTGGGCCTGCGGTCGATGTCGGAGCGGGCCGCGGAGATCGGCGGGCGCTGCACCGTCGGCGCGCTCGGCCACGGCACCCGGGTCCACGCGGTGCTGCCGCGCGAGCCCGCGGGCGGCC
>NZ_JBSGFD010000285.1:0-7986 GCF_053603215.1 Kitasatospora sp. NPDC004240
CGACCGGGTCGCCGAGGACCTGGCCGGCCGGGACATCACGCACGTCGTGGCGTCCCCGCTGGAGCGGGCCCAGGAGACCGCCGAGCCGATCGCCACGTCACGGACCGGCACGTCCAGGCCCAGCGGGGCGGCCTGGAGCTCCACCAGCGGCTCGCCGAGGGACATCAGCAGCTGCCGGAGGGGGAGGCCGGGGGTGCTCATCGCGGCTCCTTCGTCGTACCGGACAACGCCGTACGGATGACTTTAGCCGCCCGGCCAATCAAGTGGTGGCTCGTGCAGGAATAGCGTTCGTGCTGTGGCCGACGTGCGACCCACGCCGGCATCCCCCCGCAAGAAACGAAGGAGAGCGTGCGCTCATGGACGCTGTGACCCAGGTCCCCGCGCCGGTGAACGAGCCGGTCCACAGCTACGCCCCCGGCAGCCCGGAACGGGCCCGCCTGGAGGCCAAGCTGAAGGAGCTGGGCGGCCAGGAGCCGGTCCAGCTGACCATGACGATCAACGGTGAGCGCCGGATGGGCGGCGGCACCGAGATCCACGTCGTCCAGCCGCACAACCACGCGGCGAGGCTCGGCACCCTGCGCAACGCCACCCAGGCCGACGCGCAGGAGGCCATCGACACTGCCCTGGCCGCGGCCCCGGCCTGGCAGGCGCTCTCCTTCGACTCCCGCGCCGCGATCTTCCTCAAGGCCGCCGACCTGCTGGCCGGCCCCTGGCGCGAGACCCTGGCCGCCGCCACCATGCTCGGCCAGTCCAAGACCGCCCAGCAGGCCGAGATCGACACCCCCTGCGAGCTGGTCGACTTCCTGCGCTTCAACGTGCACTTCGCCCGGCAGATCATCTCCGAGCAGCCGGTCTCCTCGGACGGCGTGTGGAACCGCAGCGACCACCGCCCGCTGGAGGGCTTCGTCTACGCGATCACCCCGTTCAACTTCACCGCCATCGCCGGCAACCTGCCGACCGCCCCGGCGCTGATGGGCAACGTGGTGCTCTGGAAGCCCTCGCCGACCCAGCAGTACTCCGCGCACCTGCTGATGCAGCTGCTGGAGGAGGCCGGCCTGCCCAAGGGCGTCATCAACATGGTGACCGGCGACGGCCTGGCCGTCTCCGAGGTCGCGCTGAAGCACCCGGCGCTGGCCGGCATCCACTTCACCGGCTCCACCGCCACCTTCCAGCACCTGTGGCGCGAGGTCGGCAACAACATCGCCGGCTACCGCAGCTACCCGCGGATCGTCGGCGAGACCGGCGGCAAGGACTTCCTGCTCGCCCACCCGTCCGCCGACAAGGCCGTGCTGCGCACCGCGATGACCCGCGGCGCCTTCGAGTTCCAGGGCCAGAAGTGCTCGGCGCTCTCCCGCGCGTACGTCCCGGCCTCGCTCTGGGCCGAGCTGAAGGACGAGTTCCGCGACGAGGTCGAGGGCCTCACCATGGGCGACGTCACCGACCTGTCCAACTTCATGTCGGCCGTCATCGACGAGCGCGCCTTCGCCAAGAACAAGGCCGCGATCGACCGCGCCCAGGCCGACCCGCGGGTCGAGGTCCTGGCCGGCGGCACCTACGACGACTCGGTCGGCTACTTCGTCCGTCCGACCGTGCTGGTCTGCGAGGACCCGGCGAGCGAGTACTTCAAGGACGAGTACTTCGGCCCGATCCTCGCCGTGCACGTCTACGAGGACTCGGCGTACGAGGAGACCCTGGCCCAGCTGGAGTCCGTCTCCGCCTACGGCCTGACCGGCGCGATCATCGCCCAGGACCGCGCGGCGGTGCAGGACGCGATGGGCAAGCTGCGCTACGCGGCGGGCAACTTCTACGTCAACGACAAGCCCACCGGCGCCGTCGTCGGCCAGCAGCCCTTCGGCGGCGGCCGGGCCTCCGGCACCAACGACAAGGCCGGCGCCAAGCAGAACCTGGCCCGCTGGACGTCGACCCGCTCCATCAAGGAGACCTTCGTCCCGCCGACGGACTACCGCTACCCGCACATGGGCTGATCCCCCACCCCGACGCCCCGGTCCCGCAGCCGGCGGGCGTCGCGCGGGGCGGTGTCCACACCCGGGACACCGCCCCGCCCCTTCTGCCACCCTTAGAAGCACCAGTTCCAGGAGTCACGATGCTCCGTACCGCCCTCCTCGCGGCCTCCCGCTCCCCGCAGGTCCGCACCGTGGTCGAGAAGTTCCCGCCGACCCACGCCATCGTCGAGCGCTTCGTCGCCGGCGAGAAGCTCGACGACGCGGTCACCGCCTGCGACGACCTCGTGGCCACCGGCCGCAAGGTCACCCTCGACCACCTCGGCGAGGACACCCGGGACGCCGCCCAGGCCGCGGGTACCGCCGAGGCCTACGAGCACCTGCTCGCCGCCCTGAAGGACACCGGCCTCGCGGCCGGCGCCGAGGTCTCGGTGAAGCTGTCGGCCGTCGGCCAGTTCCTGCCGGTGGACGGCGAGAAGATCGCCCTGGAGAACGCCCGGCGGATCTGCGAGGCCGCCGCCGCGGCCGGCACCACGGTGACCCTCGACATGGAGGACCACACCACCACCGACTCCACCCTCGCCATCGCGCGCGAGCTGCGGGCGGACTTCCCCTGGCTCGGCGTCGTGCTGCAGGCCTACCTGCGCCGCACCGAGGCCGACTGCCGCGAGTTCGCCGGCGCCGGCTCCCGGGTGCGCCTGTGCAAGGGCGCCTACAAGGAGCCCGAGTCGGTGGCCTTCCAGGGCAAGCGCGAGGTCGACCTGGCCTACGTGCGCGCGCTGAAGGTCCTGATGGCCGGCGAGGGCTACCCGATGATCGCCTCGCACGACCCCAACATGATCAAGATCGCCGGCCAGCTGGCCCAGTGGAACAACCGCGACCGCGACTCCTTCGAGTACCAGATGCTGTACGGCATCCGCCCCGAGGAGCAGCTGCGCCTGGCCGCCGAGGGCAACACCATGCGGGTCTACCTCCCGTACGGCCAGGAGTGGTACGGCTACTTCATGCGCCGCCTGGCCGAGCGCCCGGCCAACCTGACCTTCTTCCTGCGGGCCATGGCCACCCGCGGCTGAGGTCCACCGGTACGGCGGCCCGCGCCCCTTGTGGAAGGGGGGCGCGGGTCGTTCACCGTTCCCGGGGTCGTTCACCGTTCCCCGGCGGGCCGTTCGGCGGCCCCGGGGCCGTTCGCCGTTCCCCGGCGGGCCGCGGGACGGACCTGGCCGGTCGGGGCGTCATCCCCCGTGCTATGAATGCGTGTTCGCACACATCGGGGGAGAGTCCACCTTGTCGTACCCGACCCAGCCCGCCGCGCCCGGCGGGCCGCCGCACCCTGCCCAGCAGCCGTACCCGCCGCAGGGCGGGTACGGGTACCCCGGCCAGCAGCCGTACGGAGCGCCGCAGCCGCCCCACGGGGCGCAGCAGCCGCCGTACCTCGCGCCGCCGCAGCAGCCCTACGACCCCGGGCCGCCGCCTAAGCCCAAGCGGACCGGGCTGAAGATCCTGCTCTCCGTGGTCGCCGTGTTCGGCGCGCTGATCCTGATCGCCGGGGGGCTGGTGGTCTACAAGGTCAGCACCCGGGAGCCGGCCCGCCCGCTGAACAACGGCCCCGGCCCGTGGGAGACGCTGGCCGACGGCATGACCAAGGCGCTGGCCGCCAAGGACGAGGAGGCGTTCCTCAAGGCGTTCAAGGGGGACGCCGTCCGGGAGCAGCAGCGCAAGGTCTTCCGCAACCTCGTCAAGATCCCCTGGGAGAAGGCGTCCTGGGAGCCCCAGTTCGCCGCCCCGCTGGACGGCGTGATGATGGTCGAGTTCGCCCACCAGGTGAAGGGCGTCGACAGCAAGGAGATCGCCGAGACCTACGGCTGGAAGGTCGAGCCGGGCCAGGGCGGGGGGATCGGGCCGACGATCACCGAGGTGTCCGGCTTCAAGGGGCTGGACGGCAAGATCCTCGCCGCCGGGCTCTACCCCGCGCCCTGGGACCTCTACGAGGAGCTCACCGTGGAGGTCCGCGAGGGCCTGGTGCTGGTCGCCGACAAGGCGCAGGGCGACGAGGTGAAGCGGGACGTCGACGTCCTCGCCCAGGCGGCCAAGGACGACCTCGACACGTGGAAGAAGTCCGGCCCGCCGCCGGCCGCCGGCCGGGAGACCGCCCGCGGCTTCTTCGTGGTGCTGGAGAAGCGCCGCGAGGTCTACAACAAGCTGTTCCGCGGCGAGGGCCGGGAGAACGACAGCCTGGAGGCCGGCGTCAACATGCCGGTGCCCGCGCGCGAGCCCAAGAACTCCAAGGACAAGGTGTCGGCCGGCTCCCGGATCGTCCTGGACACCTCGCTGAGCCGCTTCACCAGCCCCGAGTGGAAGGACGGCGTCACCGACATCGGCCGCCACGAGATGGGCCACGCCATCGTCGAACTCCTCGGCACCGAGCAGGTGCTGGTCGAGGGCGTGCAGAGCACCCAGATGTGGGTGATCGAGGGCTTCGCCGAGTACATGGCCTGGCGGGGCCGGGACGAGTTCACACGCGGCCGCGCCCAGGCCGCGCTGCAGGGCTTCCGCTTCGACGGCACCCTGCCGGAGTCGCTGACCTTCTACGCCAAGGACCCCAAGGAGCGCAGCGCCCACTACGTGCTCGGCGGGCTGGCGGTCCGCTACATCGCGCAGAAGTACGGTGAGAACAAGGCGCTGGCCTTCGTGGCCGCCCACTACGCGGCGCCCAAGCAGTACCAGCAGCAGATCACCGAGGCGACCGGCCTGCCGTTCAAGCAGTTCCAGAGCGAGTGGGCCGCCTGGGTGCGCAGCCAGGTGCCGGGCATCAAGTGAGCCGTCCGGCAGCGGGGATGGCCGGGGTGGCCGGGGTGTCGCGGCCGGTGGTCGTGGCCCCCGGCCCGGCCCGTCGGTAGGATTTCGGGACCGACTCCAACGGGCCAGGGAGAACGCCGTGTTGAAGGCCTTCGCCGAACTGTCCACACCGCTGGTGGCCGACGCCTGCGTCCGGCTCGGGGTGCCGCCGCGCCCCGCGCCGACCGGGATCGCGGCGGTCCCGCCCGGCGCGAGGGTGGCCGGCCGCGCCCTGCCGGTCCGGCACTACGGGAGCGTGGACGTCTTCCTGGAGGCGTACGGCGCGGCCGCGCCCGGGGACGTCCTGGTCATCGACAACGGCGGCCGCACGGACGAGGCCTGCGTCGGCGACCTCGCCGTACTGGAGGCCCGCACCGCGGGCGTGGCCGGCCTGGTGGTCTGGGGACTGCACCGGGACACCCGGGAGTTGACGGAGATCGGCCTGCCGGTGTTCAGCTACGGCAGCCTGCCGCTCGGGCCCGTCCGGCTCGACGGACGGGAGCCCGACGCCCTGGTCACCGCCCGCTTCGGCGAGCACCTGGTGACCGCCTCCGACGTGGTGTTCGCCGACGCGGACGGGGTGCTGTTCGTGGACGGCGACGCGGTCGGGGAGGTGCTGGCCGTCGCGGCGCGGATCGCGGAGGTCGAACGGGACCAGGCCGACCGGATCCGGGCCGGCCGCACGCTGCGCCACCAGACCTCCTTCGACGAGTACCTGGCGATGCGCGCCGGCGACCCGGCGTACAGCTTCCGGCAGCACCTGCGGCGGATCGGCGGGGCGATCGAGGAGTAGTCGTCCCGCGGGCCGTACCGCCCCGGCGGGCTAGCGGGCGTGCCAGTCGCGCCAGGGGCCGGCGAGGACGAGCCCGGCGAGCCGGGCGTAGCCGCCCGCGCCCGGGTGGGCGCCGTCGCCGGCCGAGGCCTCGGCGACCCAGACCGGATCGGCGGCCAGCTCCCGGGTGACGTGGGTGAACGGGACGCCCCGCCCGTCGCAGAGCGCGGCCATCCGGCCGGCCAGCTCCAGCAGCCGCTCCAGGTGGTCCGGCCCGGCGCCGACCACCGGCGGCGGGCCGACGACCAGGGCGGCGATCGAACGCTCGCGGCAACCGTCCAGCAGGGCGGCCAGGTTGTCGAGCGTGCGCTCCGGCGCCACCCGGGGAGCGCCGGCCTCGACCACGGTGTCGTTGGCGCCGAAGGAGAGCACCAGGCGCAGGTCCGCGCCGGGCGGTGTACGGGCCGCCAGCTCGCTCCAGCAGCGCCGCCGCACGTCCTCGGAGGTGTCGCGGCGGACCCCCAGGTTGTAGGCGGTCACCTCACCGGCGGAGGCCGCCAGGACGCGGCCGACCCAGCCCCGGTACTCCGGGTCGCCGAGACCCAGGACGAAGGAGTCGCCGAGGAAGCAGACGCGCCGGTCCGAAGTGATCATCCGGCCATCGTAGGGCAGTCGGTGTACCCGTTCAGACCTGTTTCAGCACGTGCTGGCGCAGGGCCCCGATCAGCGGGAGGACGGAGCCGTCCACCCCGCCCTCGGTGACGGCCAGCAGGGCGTTGATGACCGAACGCGCGATCTGCCGGGCCGTCCCGACGTCGTCGCCGCACTCCTCGGCCCAGGCCCGCTGGGTCTGCGCGAGCGCCCCGCAGACCCGGGTGACCACATTGCCGGCCAGCTGCTCGGAGGCCTCGGTCAACTCCTCCGGCGACATCCGGTCGTTGATCCCGTACGCCAGGGCCAGCAGATTGGTGACGGTGAACTCGCCGTAGTCGGCGAGCAGCAGGGGCAGCGGCCGCTCGTCCGGCCGACGTGCGGCGAGGGCGGCCAGCGCCTCGTCGTCCTCCCGCCAGGTGGCTTCGAGCGCGGCCAGGGCACGCAGCGACTCTTCGTCGGTCATGCCCCGACCGTACGCGGACCGGCGAACTCCCGGGCGGCTTGGGCGGATCCGTCACCGATCCGGGGGAAATCCCGGCCGCCGCGGGGCCGGGGCTGGCATCATGACCGGCCGCTGCCGAGGGGCGTGAGAGCGCCGGGTGTCCGGGGGCGGGCCCCGGACACCCGGGGTGGGTCAGAGCATCGAGGAGGCCGGCTTGACCATGGCGCGGGCGGTCTTGGCGTCCACGTACTCGCCGAGGGCGGTCATCACCCACTCGCCGGAGTACTGGCGGACCAGCTTGCACATCACCACGCCGGTCTTCGGCTCGGACTGGGTGAGGTCGAAGCGGACCAGCTCCTGGTTGCTGGAGGCGTCCACCAGGCGGCAGTAGGCGCTCTTCACATCGGTGAACTTCTGGCCGGAGAAGGAGTTCACCACGAAGACCAGGCCGCAGACCTCCGGCGGCAGGCCCTCCAGGTGCACGGTGATCGACTCGTCGTCGCCGCCGCCCTCACCGGTGAGGTTGTCGCCGGAGTGGGCGACCGCGCCGTTGAAGATGGACAGCTTCATGAACCAGGCCGTCTCCAGCTTCTCGCGCCGCGCGTCGAAGGCGATGCAGGAGGCGTCCAGGTCGATGCTGCGGCCGCCGCCGGCGGGCTCCCAGCCGAGGCCCATCCGGACCGAGGAGAGGAACGGACGGCCGTTCTTCTCCAGGGAGACCGAGCCGCCCTTGGCCAGGCTGACCCGGCCCTTGTCGAGGGTGACCTTGGTGAAGGAGGGGGCCGCGGGGGCCGACGGCGCGGCGGGGGCCGCGGGCGGGGCCGGCGGGGCGATCCGGGGGTCGACCGGCGCGCTGACCGGAGGGGCGACCGGGGCCGGGGCGACCGGGGCCGGAGCCGGGGCGGGAGCGGCGGGGGCGACCGGAGCCGGGGCCGGGGCGGCCGGGGCAGCGGGGGCCGGAGCGGCGGCGGCCGGGGCCGGGGCGGCCACGACGGCACCCGCGGCGCCGATCAGCGCGAGCTGGGCGCCGACCTCGGCGGTCTCGTCCTCGCCGACCAGGATCTTCACGACGACGCCGGCGACCGGCGACGGGATCTCGGTGTCGACCTTGTCGGTGGAGACCTCGAGCAGCGGCTCGTCGACCTCGACGGTCTCACCCTCGGCCTTCAGCCAGCGGGTGACGGTGCCCTCGGAGACGCTCTCGCCCAGAGCGGGGAGCAGCACCGGGGTGGCGTCGCCGGCCGGAGCGGCCGGAGCGGCGGCGGGGGCCTCGGCGACCGGCGCGGGGGCGGCCGGGGCGGCCTCCGCGACGGGGGCGGCCG
>NZ_JBSGFD010000286.1:0-7939 GCF_053603215.1 Kitasatospora sp. NPDC004240
GGGCGGGCGCCGGCGGCGGCGGCCTCGCGGCGGCAGCGCGGTTCGGCGAGGCGGTCCTGGTCGCCGTACCGGCGGACGTCGCACCGGAGTTGGCGGAACGGCTCGCGCCGGAACTGGCCGGGCGGACGCTGCTCGACTGCACCGTGCCGATGGCGCCGGGCCCGGCCGGACCCCTGCTGACCACCGCGGGCGGGCCGGACTCGGTCGCGACCCGGCTGGCCGGGGCGGCGCCGGCGGCCCGGGTGGCGAAGGTGTTCGGCATCTGCCACGAGAGCGTCTGGACGCTGCCCCGGCCGCGGTTCGAGGGCGCGCCGCTGGGTGTGCCGTTCTGCGCGGACGATCCCGCCGCGGCGGAGCTGGTCACGGGCCTGGTGACCTCGATGGGCTGCTCGGCCGTGCCCTGCGGCGGCCTGGACCGGGCGGGCCTGCTGGAGGCCACGGCACTGTTCGCGATCGGGGTGTGGTGGGCCGGCGGCGAGGCCCGTCACGCCTTCCCGTCCCCGGCACTCGCCCCGGGCGCGGTGGACGACGAGCAGCTCTGACCCCTGGCCCCACCCGTGCGGCCCTACCCCGCCAACAGCACGTCCAGGGCCGCACGGGCGCCCGCCACCCGGCGCCGCCACCCCGCCGTCCGCAGGCCCACCGTGTCCCACTCCACGACCGGATCGCCGCCGCTCACGCACAGGCCGTAGACCTGGTGGGCCACCTGGTCGGTGAGGAGTTCGTCGTAATGGAAGGAGCCCTCGAACGCGGCCCAGGCCACCGCCGGCCCGTCCGCGCAGACCCGTCGCAGGGCCGCGCCCGTGTAGCCGCGCAGGTCGAGCGTGATGTCCTCGAAGTCGAGGTCGTACGAGATCAGGCCGAGCCGCGCGATCGCCGCCGGCTGCCCCAGCAGGGGGAACGGCAGCACCTCGTCGGGCACCAGCCCGGCGAGGTGGAAGGCCCCCGCCGGGAGCGGGGTGTTGCCCGCGCCGGCGACGAACACGTTCACCGAGGCCGGACCACGCCAGTCCAGCAGCTCCTGCACAGCCCTCACTGCCGCCTCCCCCGTCCGCTGGCCGCCGCCGGGTCTAGGCTAGCGATCATGAACGACACCGAGGCGCCCTGGCACGTGCTGGAGGATGTGGCCGAGGGCGAGGAGCGGACGCCGGGGCGGCTGCGTGCCATGACCACCCCCGGCGACCTCCGAGCCGAGGGCGTCGCCTGGTACCACCTGAGCTCCACCGTGAACCTGATGTCCCCGCCGGCGCTCGTCGCCCCGGTCCTGGTGCAGCTGCTGGAGCTGCTGCCCGACCTCGGCGGGAGGCGGCGGGTCGCGGTGCTCGACATGGTCCGGCGGAGCGCGCGGGCGGCGCGGCTGGGCACCGGGCGCGCGAACGTCCCCGGGCTGGAGTCCGTGCTGGCCGCCGGCCTTCGGACGGCCCTGGCCCTGGTCGACGACGCCGACCCCGAGCTGCGCCTCCACGCCGTGAGGGTGCTGGAGGAGATCCGTCCCGCCGACCCGGCGGCGCTGGAGGCGCTGCGCCGGCAGGCCGCCGCGGAGCGCGAGCCGGCCGTCCTCGCCCGCCAACTGCTGGCGGCCGGCGAGCTGTTGACGGCGGCCCGGGCCGCCGACCCCGGGGGATGGCTGCGGCCGTGGCAGGAGCACCCGGACCCGCACGTCCGGCTGGCCGCCGACACGGCCCGCCTGCTCTGCGAGCGTCCGCCGGCCACCACCCGGCCGTCCTTCACCGGGTACCGGCTGGACGATGACCGGCGCCGCGCCGCCGCCGCGCAGGCCCGTACCCAGGTGGAGACCTGGCGGCGCCCGCCGGACGGCGCGTGGGAGACCCTCCTCGACTCGCTGTCCGACGACGAATCCCTCGCCGGCTGGGAGTCGCGCGGGACCATCGCCCACGCCGGGTCGGCGATCGCGCCGCACGCCGACCGGCTGATCGCCTTCGTCGACCAGGAGGACTGGCGGGGCGACTGCGCCCTCCGGGCCCTGGTCGGCCTGGGTGACCGGAGGGCGCTGCCCCGGTGCCTCAAGCGCCTCGGCACCGTGCCAGTCGAGGCGCCGCCCGTCGAGGCGCTGCCCGTCGCATGGGCCGGGGAGCTGCTGACGGCCCTGAGGCAGGCCGGGACCGTGCCCGCCCACTGGGGGCGGGCGGCCGCGCCGGCCACGCCCGAGCTGATCCGCCTGCTCGAGGGCATCCGGGCCCGCGCGGCGGCCTGGACGCTGGGCCGGATCGGGCCCGAGGCCGCGGCGGCGGCCGGGCCGCTGGCCGCCCTCGCGCGCGGCGAGGTCCGTCCGGCCCGGTACGAGGAGGCCTACCAGGTGGCCTCGAACCCCTGGCACGGCACCCAGACCGCCGCCTGGGCGCACTGGCGGATCACCGGTGACCCCGGGCTCGCCCTCGCCGTGATCGGCGGGGCCGCCCGGGCCGGCCTGGGACGGCCCGTCCTCGGCCACCTCGCCGACCTCGGCCCGCTCGCCGTCGGTCACGCCCCCGACGTCCGGCCGATGCTGAACAGCGTCGGCGCGTGGACCCGCGTCGGAGCCGCGCAGGCGTGGTGGCGGCTGACCGGCGACGCGGAGACCGCCGTGGCGACCCTGCTGCCGGAACTGGGCCCGCTCGCCGCCGGCCGGACCGGCGAGCTGCCGCTGCGGGTGGTCACGATCCTCGGCGCGATCGGCCGCCCCGCCGCGGCGGCCGTCCCCCTCCTCACCGAGGTCGCCGCCTCCGAACGCCGCTACACCTCCACCATCCTGGACGACGAGCGGCTCCAGCGGGCCGTCACCACCGCGCTGGCCGCGATGACCTGACCGCGGCCGCGGGTCCGGACCCCGCCGACCCGACGCCCCCCGGCGCGGGGGCGGGCCGGCCGCCTGCTACGGTCGACGGGCCGGCCGCGGGACTCCGGTGCGACTTCCGGAACGCGCCTGTAAAGCATTGATTCGCAGTTCGTGCCCCCATTCCCCGGCCGGCATCCAGCAGCGGGGAACGACGGACAGCAGGACGGTGGGGGCACGGTGGAGACGTACGGCGACCTGATCGCCGCCGAGGACGTGCTGTTCTTCGTCAACGCCGCGATCACCGCCACCGGCCAGCGCGAGTTCCACAGCGGCGCGGCGGAGCAGCAGCTGTCGCTGGACTTCCTGCACGAGTACATGCGCGTGAACTACCGGGACGCCTACGCCGCCACGCTCTCCCTCGACATCAACGACCACAACGCCGCGCTGATCGTCCGCCGCCTGCTGGAGAACGCCCGCGAGGCCACCGATGAGCAGCGGCGCGCCGAGGGCCGGCTGATCGCCCGCCGGCTGACCCTGCTGCCCCCGCAGCGGGTCTACCGGCTGATCGCCGAACTGCGGCGGGCCAAGGTCAACAACCGCCGCACCCGGGCGATCCTGCGCGACTGGCTCGCCGGCCGCCCGGACCAGGCTCTGGACGCCGTGAAGTACCGCGGCGGGCTCAAGCTGGCCCTGCGCCACACCCATCTGCGGCCCGGCGACGAGGAGACCGGCGACTTCCTGTACGCCCCCGGCCGGCGCACCCGCTACCGCTCGCCGCTGCTGGACGCCTGGACCCGCGCCCACCACGAACGGTCGGCCCTGTACGAGCTCCCGTACACGGTGGCGGAGGGCTTCGCCGCCCGGCACGGCGTCCCCCGCGGCGACTTCCTGGAGCGCATCGCCCCGCGGATGACCGCGCACGAGCGGCTGCGCCTCCAGGAGTCCGCCCGCGACCGGGGCGCCGAGGCCGTCCGCACCGACCTCGCCCGGATGCCGCTGACCCGGCTCGCCTCGTACGTGCTCGGCCTGCCGCCGGCCGACCGGGTGGCCCGCCGCGACGGGCTGACGCAGGCCCTGCGGGCCGCCGCGCGACGGGCGGCGGGCGCGGAGGCGGGCGGCTGGGGGCGGGTCGCGGCGGTGCTCGACGACAGCTTCTCGACCCTCGGCTCGGGCCAGAAGCGCCGGCGCCCGCTCGCCGTCGCCCTGGCCTGCCACTTCCTGCTGGAGGCGCTCGCCGGGGAGTACACCGCGCTGTGGACGTCCGGCCGCACCGACGCGCTGCTGGTCCGGCCGTACGGGCCCACCCCGCTCGGCCGGCGGATCCTCGACGCGCTCGACACCGCGCCGCAGCGCCTGCTGATCGTCTCGGACGGCTGGGACAACGCCCCGCCGGGCCTGGCCGCCGAGGTGCTGCGGGTGTGGCGCACCCGGCTGGACCCGGACCGGCGCACCCGGATCGTCCACCTCAACCCCGTCTACGACGCCGGGGGCTTCGACGTCCGCCGTCTCGCGCCGACCGTGCCCACGGCCGGGCTGCGCGACGCGGAGGACCTGCCGGCCCTGGTGGAGTTCGCCGCGTTCGCGGAGGGCCGCACCGGGATCGACGAGCTGACGGCGCACCTGGCGGCCCGTACGGAGCGCTTCCTGGCCGCCACGGAGAACCCATGACGACGCAGTCCACGCCCGGCCCCGCGTTCCGGCCGGACCTCACCGGGCTGACCGCCCGGCCCGCCCAGGTCTGGGGCGGGGTGCGGCTGGTGCCGCTGGTCCGCGAGGAGCCGATCACCGACCTCCGGCTCCACCAGGAGCTCTACGGGGAGGACGCGTACGCCTGCGTGCCGACCGGCGCGCGGACGGGCTACCACGCGTTCGTCCCGCACGGCTTCGTCGCCGACTGGACCCGCGACGGCACGCCCGCCGCCGCGTACGGCACCCAGCTCGGCCCGGACGCCCCCGAGCGCGTACGGCTGCGCCCGCCGCGGCGGATGGCCAAGCGGGAGAGCCGGACCAGGCTGCGCTTCCTGCCGCTGCACCTCACCCTGGAGGGCTACCTCGCACTGCACTTCGGCGGCCCGACGGTCGCCTGGGAGCAGTGGTCCGAGCAGGCCCTGCGGCGCGGGCTGTCACCGCGCGCCGAGGAGGCCTACAGCGGCGACCAGGTCCGCGGACTGGCCGACGCCCTGCGGGTGTTCGAGATCCACCCCGGCCAGTGCGGCACGGCGCTGTACGTCGCGGACGCGCTCGCCGCCGTCTTTGTGGTGCCGCACCCGGACGACTACCGGGCGCTGCACCGCAGCCTGCTCCTCGACCTCTACGGCGAACTGGTCCACCACTACGGCACCCTGACGGCCCCGGTGCCCGACTTCCGGGCCGACCTGCGCTCCGCCCCCGTCCGCTCGCTCGCGGAGCTGCGCACGGCCGTCGAGGAGCAGGAGCGCGCGTGGGCGCGGTTCCACGACTCCACCATGGCCGGCGGCCTGCTGGACGCCGACCACCGGAGCCACACCGTCCGGCGGATGGACCGCTTCACCCTCTCGCGCTTCCTGCCGGACTTCCGGCCCAAGCGGGAGAACCACATCGGCGAGGCGATCACGGACGCCGAGGGCCGGATCGCCTACCTCAAGACCTTCCGCCTCTCGGAGAGCCAGGTCCGTCGCGGCCACCTGCTGGACCGGCTGGCCGCGCACGACTGGCACCTCCCCCGGACGGCCGCGGCCCTGGACCTCACCGAGTACCAGCTGGGCCTGCGCCTGGAGGGGGCCGGCTTCGGCCACCTGCTGCGCCAGGACGTCCTGGACCACTACCGCCGCCGGGCCCGCAGGCCGTAGGGCGCCAGGGCGTGTCTGACAATTCGCGGCGGATCAGCGCGCGGCTCCCCCAGCCTTCGGCCGGGGGGACCCCCATCCGTGCGTGCATCGCAAGGCGGAGGAAGAAGTCCATGCGGTGGGGGCACCTCCCAGCCGGAGGCTGGGGGCCATCGGCGCCTGACGACAACGTGGCGAGGTGCGTGCTCCGGCGTCGCGCGCCCGGCGGGAATTGTCAGACACGCCCTACGTCCTCGGGTGGGCGTCGCGCTCGCGCCAGGCGCGTTCCCACTGGCGGGTCAGCGCGGGGTAGACGATCAGGTGGCGGAACGGCGCGATGAGGGCCATGTAGAGGCGGCCGAAGCGGCCGTTGGGCTTGACCAGGACCGCCATCCGCAGTTCGTGGCCGCCGCCCTCGGCCGGCGCCCAGCCGAGGTGCATGAGGGTGTGGACGGTGCCGTTGGCGAGTTCGCTGACGGACTCGTCGGCGAGCTCGTACACCGGGGTCAGCGGGAAGGCGGGGTCGGCCTCGGGCGCCGTGGCGGCCAGGTCGTCCGGCAGCCGCTCGCGCAGCGACCGCACCCGCTCGCCGAGACCGGTCGAGGGCCGGTCCCAGCCGAGCAGGGCGCCGAGCTTCCAGCGCACCGCGAACAGGAAGCGCACCGGGGCGGACTGCCCCTCGAACGAGCCGCCCGTCCGCATCGCCCGGAGCATGGCCGGGAAGTCGTCCGGCCCCGCGCCCGGGGTGCGGTAGGACCAGACGTCCTCGACGCGGAAGTCCCGGGCGAACTCGTGGACGCGCCAGGGACGTTCGGTGTGGGCCGCGATGGGGAGCCGCATCGGCGCCGCCGCCTTTCCTGCTCGGGGGCCCGGTCGGGGCCCCTCGTATACGCCACCGTACAGAACGACCATAGGCCTCACATACGGTGGCGTACACATCGGGGCGGGTGACCTGGGCCACATCGCGCCCCGGCGGCCGGTCGCCCCCGGCGAGCCACACGGACCGCTACGGCCGGTTACGGTCCGGAACGACCGGCCCGTCACGACGGCGGGCTCAGACGCGGGCGTGCGGCGCGGTCACAGCCGGCCGGCCTCCTTGAGCACCCGGCGGGCCTGGGCGAACAGCATGCCCACGTTCACCGTCTTGCGGCAGACCACCACGGCGACGACCTCGTCGGTGCTGTCGATCCGCAGGAAGAGGTGCGTCAGGTTGTCGCTGTTGACCAGGATCTCCTGGAAGTAGTGCCGGTCGCTGACGACCCCGCGACGCTCCTTGAAGATGCCCTCGATCATCACCACGTTCCGGCCCTGGAAGAGGTCGAGGGTGGCCGCCGCCAGCATGTCCAGGACCTCCGGCGGGTGCGAGTCGACGGTCTCCACCGACAGCAGCATGCCGGTGGACATGTCGATCACCCCCGCCGCGACGCAGTCCGGCACCTCGGCGCGCAAGCCCTTCACCAGACCCGTGACCCGCTCGGTCATGGTCTGGGTCCCTCGGACGTCCGACCCGCTCACTCGTGCTCCTTCTCCCTGTTGTCCTGGAACTCGCCGTTGTGCCGGCGCTCATCGCCGGCCCGGCACCCGCCGCCGGCCCGGAACCCGCCCGGTGCCGGCCCCGCGGCCGTCGCCCGGGCGGGCCGCACGGGCCGGCCCTTCATCCGCCGCCCGCCGATCCGCTGCTCACCGATCCGCTGCCCACCGTGGTGAGCAGGACGTTGATCCGGTCCGCGGAGTCCTGCGCCTCGGCGTGCAGCCGCTGCACGTCCATCCCGGCGTCGCCGAGCACCCCGATCAGCGCCATCTCGCCGACCGGCCGGGTGACCAGGTAGCCGTCGGTGAACTGCGACACCACGTGGCGCAGCCGGCCCTTGCTGCTCATGCCGCCGGCCCGGCTGGCGATGCTGAAGGAGGCCGCGGTGAGGGCGGCCAGGCTCTCGGCCTCGGCTCTCTCGTCCGTCTCGGCGGTGATCACCAGTCCGTCGACGGAGGTCACCACGATGTCGGTGACCCCGACGACCTTGTCCCGGAGCACCCGCACCTCTGCGGCCAGCCGGTCATGCCTGTCAGTCACGGTTCTCCCGTTGATTGGTTGCTGGGTACCGACGCGAGCCGCGCCGCCTCGGTCTGTTCATCCCCCCGGGACGCACCGGGCCCGTCCGCGCCAACCGCTACTCCTGGCCGCCGGACCCCAGGTACCGCGCGACGAGCGCCGAGGAGGGCAGCCAGGCACCGGCCACCGGCCGCAGCGGCAGGACCTCGGTGATCCCGCTCGCGCCGGGCCGGCGCCGGGGAAGCCGGCCGGGTTCCGGCGTACGGCCCGGTTCCGGCGTACGGCCCGCGGGCCCGGCCGGCTCCGGCC
>NZ_JBSGFD010000287.1:0-7920 GCF_053603215.1 Kitasatospora sp. NPDC004240
GTCATCCGACAACATCAACTCGGCCTTCGGCCGACCCGTCCGCGCCACATCCCCAGTCTACATTTATGAATGAAATTCCAGACTCAGGACACTAGAGCGTGTCTCTTTGATGCGCTGAGCGGTTGATCGGATATGCCTGTCCGGTTGGTGATCAGTGATGCGATGTGGGGTCGGATCGAGCCGTTGATGCCACCCAATCCGGTCCGAGGGCGCCGGTGGGCAGACCATCGGCGCACGTTGGAAGCCATCGCGTGGAAATATCGGACGGGCGCGCCTTGGCGTGACCTTCCGGAGGAGCTCGGCCCGTTCCAGACCGCTCACAAGCGGCTGCTGCGCTGGGCGGCCGACGGCACGTGGCGGCGGATCTTCTCGGCTGTACTGTCCGCCGCCGATGCTGCTGGCGAGATCGGTTGGAAGGTCTCGGTGGACTCCACCGTCTGCCGTGCCCATCAACACGCGGCGGGCGCCCACAAAGGGACAGCGCGGCGGCGGTGAGCCGGCCGACCACGCGCTGGGGCGCTCGCGCGGCGGGCTCAGCACGAAGATTCATCTGGCCAGCGATGCCAAGGCCCGCCCCTTGGCCGTGGTGGTGACTGCGGGTCAGGCCGGGGACGCCCCGGCCTTTACGGCCGTGATGGCCGCGATCCGGGTTCCCCGTGCCGGTGGCGGGCGGCCCCGGACCAGGCCCGATGCCGTGCTCGCGGATCGTGCGTACTCGGCTCGCGCGATCCGTTCCCACCTTCGTGAACGGCACATTCGAGCGGTCATCCCGCAGCCGGTTGATCAGGTCCGCAACCGGCTGCGGCGCGGCTCGCACGGCGGCCGGCCGCCGGGCTTCGACCGCGAGACCTACCGCGAGCGCAACGCGGTCGAGCGGTGCATCGCCCGGCTGAAGCAGTGGCGCGGCCTGGCCATGCGCACGGACAAGCTCGCCGTCGCCTATCAGGCCGCGCTCCATCTCGCGGCGGTCATGATCTGGGCCAGCGGCAGAGCGAGCGGGTGAGACCAACCCGCCACCGGAGACCGCTCGCCGGCCGGCGTGACCTTTCGATCTTGGTGCCGGTTGTCACGGTGCACGCATGACCGTTGATCCGGTGAGGAGTACCCGCGGTGAACCGCAAGGCCCCGGCCGCCGTGGCGGCGTTGGCCGCTCTGGTGGCGCTGGCCGCAAGCCCGCAGGCCATGGCCCAGGAGGGCCCCGCGCGCAGTCCTGCGCGGCCTGGACCAAGGTGGAGGCCGTCTCGTACCTCAGCTACTCCGACGGCACGTTCCGCAAGGCCCAGGGCACGGTGAGCACCGTCGCGAAGGACACCTGCTTCATCTCCCTGGACGAGAACCGCTGCCCGCCGGGCTGGTACACCGGCTGGAACGGCTACTGGAAGGTCGCCAAGGAGAGCGACAAGGGCGCGGTGTACAAGCAGTTCGCCTACGCGGTGGTCCGCAAGGAGGCCAACGGCTACACCGAGGCGTACACCGTCGACCTCGACCAGCTGCGCGACGTCGCCGAGAACGCCGACTGCGACGCCAGGATCACCCAAGGCACCGCCGACGCATGTCGGGCCGACATCCGCGTCTACGGCGAGCCGAACCGGCAGCTCACCGACCAGCGGAGGCGCCCAAACCGTTCGATGATCAGGAGGGCCTTTCTGTCCTCTTGGCGGTCTGTGTGTGCAGGACCGCCAAGAGGACAGGTAGTGATCAGCCGAGGCGCTTGAGGGCGGCCTCGGCGTCGGGCTGGCGGCTGTAGAAGTCCCGGTACCACGCTTCGGTGTCGGTGAAGGTCTTCTTCATGGCCACGAGCAGCGCCATGAGCGAGTCCTGATCGCCGCTTGAGCGCGACTCCGAGACTGCTGACTGGAGGGCGAAGGCGTCGTCGGTGAACCGAGTGGCGCCGACAGATGCAGCAGCGCTCTTCACGGCGCCGGCCTCGGACGCCGCTTGGAGGAAGTCCTTCTTCGCCAGACAGTCCTCGATCGTTTCGAGCGATGATCGGCTTGTCTGGAGGAAAGTGCCAACAGCTTCGCTGGAGAAGCTGGTGTCACCCTCGTCGTTGTCCCGCAGGCCCTGAAAGGACTCTTCGTCGATCAGGGACGTGTTGCCGGTCATGGGTGCGGTTCCCCTCGTTCAGCGTGTTGCGGACTCCCCTGATCGGGCCCGGCCCGCGCGGGCCATCCAGGAGCATCATAGTGACCGAACGACAACACACGGTTACAGTGGTTGTGTCCTCAAATCGAACGCACGCGGGCAGCAGAGCCTCCCGAAGTGGTGAACATCTGCTGTCCGCTCTCGGGTTCTGGCTCAACTTCTGCGGTTGTCAGCTCTCCGGCACCGAGCCGGCCCCTCGCGCTGGTCAACGGGGAGGGCGCCATCCAGCCTGGGCCGTGAACGGCTTGTCAGGTCCGGCCCCGCGCACGGGCGGAAACCGCTGATCCCCGAACGGGCGGCCGAGCGCACTGCCAGCATCGCGCGCGAGTGGCCCCCGAACATCAAGGAGCGAAGCGGTGCCCACCAACTTCCTGACGGAGGGCCAGCGCCGACGCTACGGCCGCTTCATCATTGAGGGCTCGCGGTTCTCGGAGCTGGAACGGCTGCGCCGGCCGCCGACGCGGACGACCGGGATGGCGCTCGCCCGTTCGCTGGAGCGCGTGGACGAGATCGCGCTGGACAACACCGTTCTGACCGAGCGAGACGCCGACCACGTGAAGGTCCGGGCCCTACCCTCGCGTCCCCCGCACCTGCCTTGAGCCCCTGGAGGCGTCCGGCGCGGGCGAGGCCGAGCGCCTCCAGGAAAGCACCCTCTTTACGAGCCCCCCTGAAGCAGCTTCAGCAGGTCCTGTTGGCCGTAGGCCCGCGCCGCCTCAACGGCGGACGGAGTCCCGGCGGAGGGGTCCGCCCCATGTGCGAGCAGGATCCGTACGACCTCCTCATCGCACTTGAAGACCGCCCCAACCAGAGGCGTTTGCCCCTTGCTGTTGGCGCGATTCGGGTCGGCATCGCGATCGAGGAGGGCTTTCACCGTATCGCCGTGACCGTGATACGCGGCCAGCATCACCAGTGAGTCGCCCCCCTCGTTGGTGAGGTTGACCGGCACCCCAGCATCGATATAGCTGGCAAGAGTGTCGGTGTCGCCATGTCGCGCCAAGTCGAAGACTTTCGGGGCGAGCTGCAGGACCTCGGGGTCGAGAGCGGGCTCAGTGGTATCAGAGGTCGGTTCGGGCATAGTTCGTCCCCTTCAGCTTTAGCAAGTAGATGCGAGCAGAGCAGTAACAATCTAGCTGCACAGCTCATGCCCTGACATGAACTCAGAACCACGATCGGTTCTCACCGATAATTTCTGTACTAATGTTCGACCTGCGCCAATCACATCGGGCGCGATTCCGCGGTGGAATCCCTTTGTGCCGAAGCGCGATAGGTGTCATCGGGGCAGGCGTGTTGCCACCAGGGCGTCGGACGGGGCGCGCACCCAGCTCCGCCGGGCCCCGGCGACCAAACATTGAGTGGCGGTTCAATCACGCAGAGTTGCGATCTCTGTAGGGTTAGGCGCGGCAGCGCCATTCAGCCCCAGCCACTTGCCACCCCTTCGGAGGATGCGCCGTGACCACCACCGACCTCGCCTACACCGATGCGATCAAGCAGCTGGAGGAGGCCCTGCGCCGCCTTCGCCAGGAAGCCAACGCCAAGGCGGTGTTCCTGATCGACAAGAACGGTCGGCAGCTGGCGGCGGCCGGCGAGGTCGAGCAGTTCGACACGACCTCGCTCGCCTCCCTGACCGCAGGCAACATGGCGGCGACCGACGGGCTGGCCAAGCTGATCGGCGAGCGTGAGTTCTCGGCGCTCTTCCATGAGGGGCAGCAGGACCAGATCCACATCTCGATCGTGGCGAAGCGCGCCATCCTGGTTGTCATCTTCGACGAGCGCTCGTCCCTCGGTCTGGTCCGGCTCCGGGTGAAGCGAGCCAACGGCGACCTGGAGAAGATCATCGAGAACGCGCCGGCGTCCACGCCCGAGGGCGCGCCCTTGCTCGCCGAGATCACGGACGAGGACATCGAGGCGCTCCTCGGCGAATAGCCCGGCGGGGCTCCGGCGCTGCTCGGGGAACCGATGCAGCGCCGGGGCCGGTGACAACTACCCCGCTTCGTGTGGGCTTGGTGACTGCAACACCCCGAAGCGGGGACCGGCACAGTCCATCGACATCTCACGGTCAAGGAGACAGGCTCTAGTCCCGCATGTACGAGGCTTGGCGGTGTCGGATCCGACCGGCGGTTCCGGGCCACGGCCAGCGCCTGCGAGGGCCGGCGCCGCCGCACAGTTCGAACCTGACAGCACCGGTGGGATCGGTGCAGCGCACCGTCACCTCCTTCGCAGCGGCGGCCACCACCGCGACTCCCAACTGCAGCCCCCCGACGTCGTCGACGGGAACCGCGTACTCGGTACCAGAGTCGGTGGCGACCACCCACCGGTCGCCGGGCCGATGGCCCGCGCAGGCCACGACGAGCGGCATGCCCTTTGCTGCGGACACCAGCGCCGACGGGCCGGCCCCATCCACGAACTGCCCGCGGACCTTGTGGTCGTATCCGTGCACGGACACGACCACCTCGGCTATCCCGGCGGCCCCCTCGCCGACTTCCACTGTCCACTGCTCTTGCGACACCTGGGCCTCCTCGACGGCCGGCAGTCGTGCCGGCCGGCACGACCCCCAGCAGAATTCTCGCACCTTCGGTCAGAAGCAGCCCGGCATTGCAACCCGATCCGGAGAACAGAACTGACAGAACGTCAGCTCCCTGAGATGTCACACGGTACCGGCCGGGGGTGGATGGCCAGGCCGCACCAGGACCACTACTGACCCGGGTTCGACGTAATTCGGTGACCTGGAGGGTCGAATCTGGGGTCTGGCCTGGGCGGACATGGGTGTGGCCGCCTGGAGGGCGTTTCTCTAGGCGGTGGCGTTTCGGCTGGTCAGCGGGATGTGGCCTGGAGGTCGAGGACCTGCTTGGGGTGAGGGATGCCGAGCTTGGCGAGCAGGTCGGACTGCGGCTTGGTCAGGCCGGTGACCTGCTGGAACGTGCCGGTGGGGCCGGTGAAGGTCCCGACGTGGAGGCGCTGGAGCTCGCGGCGGACCTGGGGCCAGGTCGTGTCAGTCCGGGTCTCGATGATGCGGATCAGCAGGAGTGCGAGCCAGCACAGGACGACGTGGGCCCGGATGCGTTCTTCGAGCCGGTGGTAGACGGGCCGCAGGTCGATGATCTGCTTCATGTCGCGCCAGCCGCGCTCGACTTCCAGGAGTTGCTTGTGGCCGAGCGCGATGTCCTCGGCGCTCAGGTGCGGGTCGCTGCAGCGCAGGAGATACTTGCCGTCGAGGTTCGACTCCGCCTTGATCCTGGCGGTGTCGATGCGGAGCTTGCCGGCGGGAGTGGCGCGCAGGTAGCGGTTCAGGCCGGGCTTGCCGGCGATCTTCCCGCGCAGTTCGCCGCGCTTGAAGTCGCTGAGCTTGTCCGATTCATCGATCAATTCGGTGAGTTGGGCGAGGAGTTGCTCGCGCATGTGCCGGTCACGCTCGGCGGCCTCGGGGTTGTGGCAGATCACGAACCGGTCGGTGTCGCTGATCCGTACCTCCTTGACGCGCATGTTCTCGGCGATCTCGGTGTAGCGGCCCTGCCGGGACAGGGCGGCCTTGACCTCAGGCGATCCGGA
This sequence comes from Kitasatospora sp. NPDC004240, assembly GCF_053603215.1. Lineage (NCBI taxonomy): Bacteria > Bacillati > Actinomycetota > Actinomycetes > Kitasatosporales > Streptomycetaceae > Kitasatospora > Kitasatospora sp. NPDC004240. The sequence goes on from NZ_JBSGFD010000287.1 coordinate 5,692, forward strand.
GCGGAGCTTCTCGCCGATGATGTAGGCGTGATCGCCCCGGCGCAGGTAGCGGCGGTTCTCCTCGGAGGAGAAGCCGCGGTCGGTCACCCACACGATCTTGCTGAGGGTCCAGTCCCGCATGTCGTCCTTGACCTGCCGGATCACCTTCTGGTCCGAGGCGTTGCCGGGCCAGCACCAGCAGCGGACCGGGATACCGTCGCGGGTGACGGCCATGCCGATGACGATCTGCGGCAGGTCGTCGCGGGAGTCCTTGGACTTGCCGTAGGTGCGGAACCCGGACTTGGCCGCGTCGCCGGCGCCCTGGTCCGTGTCCACGGGGCGGCCGGCGCCGTCGCGGGAGACGGGCTCGTCGGGCTCCTCCAGTTCGAAGTAGGTGCTGGTGGTGTCGAAGAACAGCAGGTCCACTTCCAGGTTCAGCAGGTTCGCGACCTCGTCGAACACTTGCTTCTCCAGGTCGGCGGTCACCTCGTGGAGCCAGTCCATCGCCCGGTAGCAGGGCTGTTCGCCGGTCTCGGCCAGCTGGTCGATGTGCGCGTCGTGGGTGATCCAGTCGGCGGCGGCGAGCTTGGACGACGGGGCCAGGGCCCGGTTGGTGACCAGGGCGAACAGCACACGTTCGGTGGCGGTCATGTCCCGGCGGCGGCCTCGCTTGGGCTGCCCGACCCGGCCCACGATCTGGTCGATCTTCAGCCGATGCCACAGGTGGTCGAGCACGTAGGCGCCTCCGAACGGCACCGAGGAGACGAACTCCAGATCAGAGGCGGCCGTCGCGGCCAGCGCGTCGCCCGGCTCCAGCAGCCTGGATAGAGACGCGACCAGGCGCTTGACCGCGTCGCGGTCGAGTTGGTCCTCGCGTCCGAAGGTGAACAGCACCTTGGGCACCGCCCGTCCCTTGGCCGGGTCCCACTCGTTGTGGGCCAGGTGAAGGTACCGGACCGTGCCGGACTTGTTCTCCCGCTTCGTCGTCTTCACGTACACGGCTCCAGACCCTACGAGCCATGCGCAGGCCAGCGCAGGAGAATCACGGAAATCGCGTCTCTAGGCACATCGGACCTGTGGAGCGACCTCCAACCCCGTGACCTGCACCTTCAGACCCACAGAACCTCCAGGAGCCCCGAATTACGTCGAACCCGGGTACGACATTGCCGACCTCTATAAGGCCGAACTCACCATTCCGCTCGCCTTCTCCCTTCACGCCTCGCCTCAGCCCGAGGCCGACGCCCGGCGGAGCTTTCGTGACGGGCTGCGACTGTTCAAGCTGCTGCCCCGTATCGTCACCGACATCCAGAAACTGCTCGCCCCAGGTCAGGACATCGCCACCCCCGATCCCAGGGAGCAGCTCGTCGACCTCTGGGACCCCGTGGCCGGCGCGTTACCCGGTGGCGTGAACTACGGCGGAGACGAGATGCCATGAGAACCGCGCCCATCCATGCCGCCTGTCCGGCCGGGCAGCAGCAGACATGTCGTCGATGATCGTCCTGTCCGTCACAGCAGTCGTCCTCCCCGCGCGAGCGGGGGTCAGCCGGGGCCTGACCATGGGATACCTCAACCCCACGGGTCCTCCCCGCGCGAGCGGGGGTCAGCCGTAGTAGCCGCCCCACTTGTTGATCGCCTTGAGGTCCTCCCCGCGCGAGCGGGGGTCAGCCGCCGGTGGACGGGTCCCGGCCGCCCCAGCGGTAGTCCTCCCCGCGCGAGCGGGGGTCAGCCGTCGGCCGGCCTCGGCGTCCGTGCCACACAGGTGTCCTCCCCGCGCGAGCGGGGGTCAGCCGCCTTCGCCGGCGCGGAGCCGAGACGCGGGATCGTCCTCCCCGCGCGAGCGGGGGTCAGCCGCCGTCGGCGGCCGGCCAGGCTGCCGCGGCCGGGTCCTCCCCGTCGCCGAGAGTACTCCAGTGTTGAGGCGATGCGGTCGGCGTTCAGAGACCGCGATGGAGCAGATCCAGGCGGGCCTGTTGCCCAACGTTCGTCTCCCGAGGTACGAGATCGCACCGCTCTCTCCGACGGGGGAGAAGGCCGATCTCCGCCCCGTTGCCTGAAGGTAGGAGCAACGTCGTAGAGGGTGGGTTGGAAAACCTGGTGACCCGATGGCTTCGGTGCCGCAGAATCAAGACCTGCGGCCGACGAGGCCGGTAGCCCGTGTCGGCAACGGCTGAAATCGGGCCGGTCTGATCGGTTCAATTGTGGGCCATCGTGCGGTCTTGTTCAGCCGTTGTTGGTGGTCGGGGTGCGGCC
>NZ_JBSGFD010000288.1:0-7902 GCF_053603215.1 Kitasatospora sp. NPDC004240
TTACAAACTTCAGGTCATACGATTTGGTAGCCGGTGTGCGTGTAGTTAAAGGGGGTGGTCGTCCCTACCCCCCGCCGCCGGTGGCGGGCCGGCCGGCCGCCGCCCGGCGGCGGGTGCGGCGGGGTGTGCGGGTGGGACGGTGGCGCAGCGGGCCGAAGACGGCCGTGATGACCGTGACCCCGGCCGCCGCGAGGCCGACGGTGAGGCCCTCGGTGAGGCCCGGCGGCCGGTAGGCGCAGGTGACGCGGCCGGTCCCGGTGCCGAGGGGGACGCCGATCAGGCCGAGCACCGGCTGCGGCTGGGCGTACGGCCGGCGGTCGGCGGAGCAGCTCCAGCCCTCGGTGGCGGGGACGGACAGCAGCGCGGTCCCGGTGCTGCCGGGCGGCAGTTCGGCGGTGAGGACGTGGCCGCCGGCGCCGATCCGAGTGGCGCCGGTGGCGGTGAGCCGGGTGACGGCGGCGGCCAGCGCGCCGGGCCGCAGGCAGCCGATCGGGCGGTCCGGGAGCCGGGTGTCGGTGCGGGCGCGCAGCAGCACCCTGACCCGCCCGTCGGCCGGGACCTCGCCCAGCAGGTGGAGCGGGACGGCGGTGACGGGTTCCGCGCCGTCGCTGCGGTAGGCGGTGCCGAGCGCCTCGACCGTGCCGTCGAACCAGATCCCGTCGAAGTACGCCTCGGAGCCCGCCGGGCAGTCGGCCGTGAGGACGCCCCCCTCCGCCCCGGCCGGGGTGGCGGGCACCGCCCACCCGCCGCCGGGCGCCGGAACGGGCGCCGGTTCGCCGGAGGGCACCGGCGCGGGGACGTCGTACACCCGGGAGCCGAGCAGGGACTCCCGCCGGGACCAGACCGAGGAGGCGTCCGGGGCGGGGCCGTGCGGCAGGACGGTGACCAGGGGCGGCGCGGTGGCGCGGCCGACCGTGAAGCCGTCCGGCCCGGGCCCGTCCGCCAGGTAGGTCCGGACGCCGAACAGGGCCCGCCCGACCGGGTCGGGGAAGCTCGCGGTGCTCCGTCCGCCGTCCGCCCAGCCGGCGCCGAGGTCGCGCAGCAGCAGGGCGGTGACGTCCGGGAGGAACCCGCTGGCGTAGCCGCCGCCCTCGCCGTCGAGCAGCAGCGGGTCGTTGGGGGTGAACCGGTGCGGGCCGGGGTCGCCGCGTCCGCGCGGCCAGTCGTCGGCGGCCCGCAGCGCCGCGTACCCGGCGCGGACGGCGGGCCCGGAGTCCTGGCCGGCGCCGGCCCCGGCCCAGGCCGCGTACGCCGACCAGACCGCGCCGGCGAGGACCGCGGCGCCCAGCACCGCCGTGGCCGCCGTGACCTCCCGCCGCCGGGTGTGCCACCGCTCCAGCGCCCACAGCGCGCCGAGCACCACCGCGCCGCCGAGGACGACCGGTGCCCAGATCCAGGCCGGTACCGCGCCGGTGCCGGCCGCGATCGCGGTCAGCAGCAGGACGACCGCGCCGGCGCCCAGCAGGGCGGTCCGGTCGGGCCGGTGGGCCAGCGAGACCCAGGCGGCGAGCACCAGCAGGCCGCTGAGCGCGAAGGACTCCCGGTACGGCGCGCCGACCGGCACGGCCAGGCCGTGCCAGAGCAGCACGGTGGGCGTCCACCCGTAGCTCAGTGCGGCCAGCACGAGCAGCCCGCACCAGGCGGCCCGCTCCCGGACCCGGACCCGGCGGTGGAAGGGCAGGGCGGCGACCAGCAGCAGGCCGAGCAGGCCCACCGCGACGTCCGGCAGCGGGTGCCCGCCGCGGGTGCCGGGCAGCAGCTGCGCCAGGTGCCCGCCGAGGCCGGACGGGCCGAGCGGGTGGGCGGGGGAGTCCGGCCGGGCGTCCCGCGCGGCGGCGGCCGCGACGAGCAGCACCGGCCCGGAGAGCATGATCCCGACGGCGGCCGAGGTCACCGCCCGCCCGGCCACCCGGATCCGCGCCCCGGCCGGGCGCCGCACCGACAGCATCCGGGCCAGCAGCACCGCGCCGGCCGCGATGGTGGCGGGCGCCGCGGTGTACAGGTTGCCGGCCCAGGCGGCCGCCACGCAGAGGGTGCCGAGCACCCAGCGGCGCTCGTGCAGGCACCAGTCGCCGACCAGGCAGAGCAGGGGCAGCGAGACCAGTCCCCAGAGCCACATCGGGGCCGCCGCGCCCTCGGCGAGCACCCAGGCGCAGAGCCCGTACCCGACCGCGAGCAGGGCGCGCAGCGGGGCCGGCCCGGGGTGCAGCCGGCCGAGCGCGACGGTCATCAGGGCGGTGGCCAGGCCGATGCTGCCCAGGACCACCAGGAACACCGCGAGCCGGGCCTGGTCGCGGGGGAGCAGCAGGGCGGCGGGCCAGCTCAGCGGGTTCATCAGATGGCCGAAGAGGTCGGCGAGGAACGGCGCGCCGTAGCCGCTGCTCCAGTTGAACAGCCCGTCGCCGGTGGCCCGGCCGTGCAGCAGGTCCCAGAGCCGGGTCTGGAACGGCACCGCGGCGGTGGCGGCCCCCGGCGGCCAGGCCCCGCGCAGCAGCGCCGCCAGGACGTACCCGCCCATCGCCAGCCCCGCGGCCGCCCCGGCGGCGCCCGCCTCCCGCCGCCGGCGCCCGCCGACGCGCACGGTGCCCCGCCTCGTCCCGGGCCACCGCGCCGTGACCCACCTCGTCGTGCCCCGTTTCACCGTGCCCCGTTCCACCGTGAATGCCCCGAATGCCGTGGATGTCCGGCCCGGCGAGCATAAGTGCGCCCCCGGCGCGAAGTCCGGCACCCGCGCTCCCTCGTCGTGGCCTACGCGCTCGTCCGGATAGTGGACGTGAGGTGTCAGCCCCTGGGACGCGGGAGTAGGGTCCGAGCATGTCTCGCACGATTCGTCTCGCAGTAGTCCCCGGTGACGGCATCGGCCAGGAAGTGGTGGCCGAAGGCCTCAAGGTCCTCGGCGCCGTGCTCCCCGCCGACGTGAAGCTGGAGACCACCGAGTACGACCTCGGCGCCCGGCGCTACCACCGCACCGGCGAGACGCTGCCGGACAGCGTGCTGGCCGAGCTGAAGGGCCACGACGCCATCCTGCTCGGCGCCATCGGCGACCCGAGCGTGCCGTCCGGCGTGCTGGAGCGGGGGCTGCTGCTGAAGCTGCGGTTCGCCTTCGACCACCACATCAACCTCCGCCCGGGCCGGCTCTTCCCCGGCGTGGCGTCCCCGCTGGCCGGCGACCCGCGGATCGACTTCGTGGTCGTCCGCGAGGGCACCGAGGGCCCGTACGTCGGCAACGGCGGCTCGCTGCGCACCGGCACCGAGCACGAGGTGGCCACCGAGGTCAGCCTGAACACCGCGTACGGCATCGAGCGGGTCGTCCGCGACGCCTACCGCCGGGCCCAGGCGCGCCCGCGCAAGAAGCTCACGCTGGTCCACAAGAACAACGTGCTGGTGCACGCCGGTCACCTGTGGACCCGGATCTTCGAGCAGGTCGGCCGGGAGTTCCCCGAGGTCACCACCGACTACCTGCACGTCGACGCGGCGACGATCTTCTTCGTCACCCAGCCCGAGCGGTTCGACGTGATCGTCACCGACAACCTGTTCGGCGACATCCTGACCGACCTGGCCGCCGCCGTCACCGGCGGGATCGGCCTGGCCGCCAGCGGCAACATCAACCCGTCCGGCGACTTCCCGTCGATGTTCGAGCCCGTGCACGGCTCGGCGCCGGACATCGCCGGCCAGGGCAAGGCCGACCCGACCGCCACCGTGCTGTCGGTCGCGATGCTGCTCGACCACCTCGGCTACGCCGCCGAGGCCGCCGCGGTCGAGGCCGCGGTCGCCGCGGACCTGACCGAGCGCTCGGGCGCCCGCACCACCTCCCAGGTCGGCGACGCGCTCGCCGCGCGAGTATCCGGCTAGCGGGCCGGAACCGAACGAAGGTTCTCCGGCCAGCGGGCCGGGACCGACACAAGCGGATCCGGCCGTCGGGCCGGCGCACATAACAGCAGCTTGCGGCTCCCCAAGGAGCGGGCAACTGTTCGGCACGGCCCTCTGGATGCGAGTATCGACAGTGGGCCGTGCCGTTGTGCGTCCGTTCCCGGTTCATTCACCGGGGCGTCCACCTGCGGCGGCGGGGCCCGGACCAACCCCACGGTGAAGGACAGACAGCCATGAGTACGCCCACCCAGGCGCCCATCACGTTCGACCTCAAGCCCTCCGCCCACCCGCTGCCCGCCGCGGAGCGCGAGGCCCGGCTGACCAACCCCGGCTTCGGACGGATCTTCACCGACCACATGGTCACCATCCGCTGGACCGAGGGCCGCGGCTGGCACGACGCCCAGCTCAGCCCGTACGCGCCGCTGGAGATGGACCCGGCGAACATGACCCTGCACTACGGGCAGGCGATCTTCGAGGGCCTCAAGGCGTACCGCCAGGCCGACGGCTCCATCGCCACCTTCCGCCCGGAGGCCAACGCGGCCCGCTTCCAGGCCTCGGCCCGCCGCCTGGCCATGCCGGAGCTGCCGGTCGAGACCTTCGTCGAGGCGGTCGAGCTGCTGGTGCAGCAGGAGCGGGCCTGGGTCCCGAACGAGCCCGAGCAGAGCCTGTACCTGCGGCCGTTCATGTTCGCCACCGAGGTCGGCCTGGGCGTCCGGCCGGCCAACTCCTACCTGTTCATGATCATCGCCTCGCCGGCCGGCGCCTACTTCCCCGGTGGCGTCAAGCCGGTCTCGGTCTGGCTCTCCGAGGACTACGTCCGGGCCGCCCCCGGCGGCACCGGCGCCGCCAAGTGCGCCGGCAACTACGCCGCCTCCCTGGTCGCCCAGGCCGAGGCCGCCGCCAAGGGCTGCGACCAGGTCGTCTGGCTCGACGCCGCCGAGCACCGGTGGATCGAGGAAATGGGCGGCATGAACCTCTACTTCGTGTTCGGCGAGGGCGACGACGCCAAGGTCGTCACCCCTGAGCTGTCCGGCGCCCTGCTGCCCGGCATCACCCGTGACTCGCTGCTCCAGCTGGCCTCCGACCTCGGCCACCCGGTCGAGGAGCGGAAGATCTCCACCGATGAGTGGAAGCAGGGCAACGCCGACGGCACCCTGACCGAGGTCTTCGCCTGCGGCACCGCCGCGGTCATCACCCCGGTCGGCTCGGTCAAGTCGGCCGGCGGCGACTGGACGGTCGGCGCCGGCGAGCCCGGCCCGGTCACCATGAAGCTGCGCCGGGCGCTGCTCGCCATCCAGGGCGGCCAGGCCCCCGACACCCACGGCTGGCTGCACAAGATCGTCTGACCCTCCCGCCCCTTCGGGCACCGCCGTACGGCGGTGCCCGAGGGCGTGACTCCGGACCCGCCCGCTCGTTGCACGGGTGACAAGAGGGAGGGGCCGTGAGCGCACAGCCGCACGGGTACGCCGAGATGCCGCAGTTCCCGGACGACGACCTCCTCGAAGCATTCCTGGCCCTGGACACCCCCGAGGGGTACAAGGCCGAGCTGATCGAGGGGGAGATCTTCGTGGCCCCACCGCCGAACGGCGAGCACGAGACCATGATCGGCCGGATCGTCTGGCAGATCGCCGGCCAGTGTCCGGAGGGCATCGATTTCGCGCCCAACAAGGGATTGATCGTCCCCGACGGCCGCTACCTCCCGGACGGCACCTTCGCCGAGGAGGGCGCACTGCTGCACTGCGACCCCTGGGCGAAGCCGGACGGGGTGCTGATGGTCCTGGAGGTCACCTCCGGCCGGTCCGCCAAGGACCGGGTCGCCAAGCGCAAGGGCTACGCCGCCGCCGGCATCCCGCTCTTCCTGCTGGTCGACCGCCAGTGGAACCGGATCATCCTGCACCTCGACCCGGACAACGGCGACTACACGGCGACCGACGAGGTCGCCCTGGGCGAACCCCTGACACTGCCCGAGCCGTTCGGCTTCGAACTGGCGACCGGCCAGCTCGCCTGACCCACGTACCCGGCCCGACCAGCACCGTCCCGGATACCGAGACGCCCCGGCCACGGGACGGACGATGTGCCAGACTGCCGACGTGTCCTCGCTGTCCCTGATTATTAGCAGCAGGCGCGCCGGTCCGCAGTGACCGCCACCGCGACACCCGAAGCGGAGCGGCCACCAGCGTCCAGACCCGCGCGCAGACCTCTCGCATCCGCGAGAGGTCTTTTTGTTTCCCCCGGACCGGCCGGAGCCCCCCACAAGGGGTCGAGGGACACCGGGCGGCGCGCGGGATGCTGGACAGTGGAGCCGGAACGAGAAACCGGCAGAGCAGTACCCGAATCCTCCCGGAACGGAGACCCAGGGCCATGACCGAGGTCAACAGCCGCCCCGACGACAGCTTCCACGTGTTCGACACCACCCTGCGCGACGGCGCGCAGCGCGAGGGCATCAACCTCACGGTGGCCGACAAGCTGGCCATCGCCCGGCACCTGGACGAGTTCGGGGTCGGCTTCATCGAGGGCGGCTGGCCCGGCGCCAACCCCCGCGACACCGAGTTCTTCGCCCGCGCCGCGGCCGAACTCGACCTGCGGCACGCGCAACTGGTGGCCTTCGGCGCCACCCGCCGGGCCGGCGGCCGGGCCGCGGACGACCCCCAGCTCGCCGCGCTCGTCAACTCGGGCGCGCCGGTCATCACCCTGGTCGCCAAGTCCCACGACCGGCACGTGGAGCTGGCGCTGCGCACCACCCTGGACGAGAACCTGGAGATGGTCCGGGACAGCGTGGAGCACCTGCGCGCCCAGGGCCGCCGGGTGTTCATCGACTGCGAGCACTTCTTCGACGGCTACAAGGCCAACCGCGCGTACGCGCTCTCGGTGGTGCGCACCGCCCACGAGGCCGGCGCCGACGTGGTGGTGCTCTGCGACACCAACGGCGGGATGCTCCCGGCCGGGGTCCGCGACATCGTGGCCGACGTGCTCGCCGAGACCGGGGCCCGGCTCGGCATCCACGCCCAGGACGACACCGGCTGCGCGGTCGCCAACACCCTGGCCGCCGTGGACGCCGGCGCCACCCATGTCCAGTGCACCGCCAACGGCTACGGCGAGCGGGTCGGCAACGCCAACCTGTTCCCGGTGGTCGGCGCGCTGGAGATCAAGTACGACCGCCGGGTGCTGCCGTCCGGCAGTCTGGCCGAGATGACCCGGATCTCGCACGCCATCGCCGAGCTGGTCAACCTCGCGCCCTCCACCCACCAGCCGTACGTGGGCTTCTCGGCGTTCGCGCACAAGGCCGGCCTGCACGCCTCCGCGATCAAGGTCGACCCGGACCTGTACCAGCACATCGACCCCGAGGTGGTCGGCAACACCATGCGGATGCTGGTGTCCGACATGGCCGGCCGGGCCTCCGTCGAGCTCAAGGGCAAGGAGCTGGGCTACGACCTCTCCAGCGACCGTGACCTCGCCGGCCGGGTGGTGGCCAGGGTCAAGGAGCAGGAGAACCTCGGCTACACCTACGAGTCCGCGGACGCCTCCTTCGAGTTGCTGCTCCGCGACGAGGTGCGCGGCAGCCACGACCGCTTCTTCACCCTGGAGTCCTGGCGGACCATCAGCGAGCAGGGCCCGCAGGGCGACAGCGGCAACGAGGCCACCGTGAAGCTGTGGGCCAAGGGCGAGCGCAAGGTCGCCACCGGTGAGGGCAACGGCCCGGTGGACGCGCTGGACAAGGCGCTGCGCGCGGCGCTGGAGCCGATCTACCCGCAGCTGGCCAAGCTGGAGCTGGTGGACTACAAGGTCCGCATCCTGGAGGGCCAGCACGGCACCGGCTCCAAGACCCGGGTGCTGATCGAGTCCACCGACGGCACCGCCAGCTGGTCGACCGTGGGCGTGGCCGACAACGTGATCGCCGCCTCCTGGCTGGCGCTGGACGACGCGTACACCTACGGCCTGCTCAGGGCCGGGCTGGAGCCCACCGGCTGACCGCCCGCAAAGAACCCGGCCCGGAACCGACCGCGGCCCGCGGACCTCGGTGAGGTCCGCGGG
>NZ_JBSGFD010000289.1:0-7827 GCF_053603215.1 Kitasatospora sp. NPDC004240
ACCTCCGAGCATTGAAGCCAGGATGATCAAGAGATCGCAGACCGGCCCGCTTTTGATCCGCCGTTCGTGGCCCTCGTTTCACCCGTTGCCGACAGCCCGTAGCTCTGGTTCCGGCGTATTGCCGGCTCAGGTGTGTCCGGGCTTTACGGGTGTAGCTCAACTGGCCAGAGCAGCCGTCTCCAAAACGGCAGGCTGGGGGTTCAAGTCCCTCCACCCGTGCTGCGACTCCGACTTTCTGCAAGCCGTTCAGGCCCGCCCCTTCCGAGGCGGGCCTTCCCTGTCCAGCACAGTGTCGACCTGCCCGGTCAGGCCTCGACCTGCGATGATCCGGTGGCGGGCCGTCGACGCTGGCAGCACCGTCGCCCTGATCGCCCTGGCGCGGACGCGGGAAGAAGCAGCGACCGACAGCGGGCCGAGACCCTCTACCGGCAGGCCGCCGACACCGGAGAGCACCTCTTCCCATGTCGGCTAGGTGGCCGTACGGACTGGACCCGGGCGGTACGCCCAGTGCCCCCTGGGGCTGATCCGAAGGCCGTTGCCGGACCATAAGTTCAGCGTGCGCCGATGTTCCGCACTCAAAGGCTGTAGAAGATCACCTAGACCGTCCCCTCCCGGCCGCGGGTGGCTGACGTGGGTGGGGACGGTTCGGGGAGGCGCGCGGGCTCCTGGAGGGTGGGCCCCGCTGGCGGCGGTCTAGAACAGTGCTGAAAAGGCCCTCGCTGGGACCGCCCCGGCAAACCGGCCAAGTCGCAGGCGTCGGCTGTTCACCGCCACCCGCAGCGGCCCGGTCATGGGAGCACCTCGACGAGGGCACCGGTGACGGTGGCAGCGAGGGTGAGCGTGGCGGCGAACGTGGTGCCCGCGCGCATCAGGGCCGCGGGATAGCTGGCTCCGTCGAGGCGGGCCAGAACACCCGCACCGGCGGCCGTCAGGATCGCGCACACGACGACCAGACCGGTGGCGAGCAGGACAGTGGGGGAGGCAGTCACGGTGATCTCCCATCGCGGAAGGGACGCTGATGTGACCGAGTCTCGTGGGAGTGGTGTCCGCCGTGGTTCGGCGCGGACAATGGTGACCACCGGCGAACGCGCACGACCGGGAGGCGCCTGATGCCGAACGGGGAGAACACCGGCCGACCGGCCGCTCTGGCCGAGCTGCGCAGGCGGCTGAACGACGGGCTCGCTCTTGCCAGCCTGGACAAGACCCAGCTCGCCACCCGGTCAGCTCTGGGTCGGACCACCGTGCAGGAGGCCTTCCGGGCTGGCGGGCCCGTACCGTCGGCGGCCACGGTTGTGGCGCTGGCCCGCGCCTTACGCCTCCCCTCCGACGAACTGCTGGACCTTCGACGCGAGGCCCTCGCCGATCCAGGTCCGGTACCTGCCGATGTCGACGAACAGGTCACCGCCGGGCAGCATCCGGGGAGACCGATCCGGGAATGGGACCCCCTCGACCTGGAGGTCCACCCGGCCGGCACCGGCCGGACGGCCATAGGACGGAACACCGGTGCGCAGGATGACACCCCGCTGCCCGGCTATGTCCTCCGCGCGCATGACCAGATCCTGGCCGGCATCGTGGAGGAGGCGGTCGAGGGCCGCAGTCGGATGGCCGTGCTGGTCGGAACGTCCTCGACCGGTAAAACGAGGGCGTGCTGGGAGGCGGTCCGGCCCCTCGCCGACTATGGATGGGTGCTGTGGCATCCCTTCGACCCCACCCGGGCCGACGCCGCGCTCACAGACCTTGAACGGGTGGGACCGCACACGGTGGTGTGGCTGAACGAGGCCCAGCACTACCTCGGTGACCCCCAGCACGGTGAGCGCATCGCCGCCGCCCTCCACACCCTGCTCACCGAGCCCGCGCGGGGCCCGGTTCTGGTTCTGGGCACCCTGTGGCCGGAGTACCTCACGCAGTACACTGCGCTCCCCGCTCCGGCAGGCCCGGACCGGTACAGCCGGGTTCGGGAACTGTTGACCGGGCGCACCGTCACCATCGCCGACACCTTCGACCAGGACGCACTGCGTGCTGCGACAGCCCTTGCCCGTGACGGCGACCGGCTGCTGGCTGGCGCCCTCACCCGCACCCGCGACAGCGGCCGCCTCGCCCAGGATCTCGCTGGCGCCCCCGAACTCCTGCGCCGCTACGACAATGCCAGCCCCGCCGCCCGCGCCCTGCTGGAAGCCGCGATGGACGCCCGTCGCCTCGGCGTCGGCCTGCGCCTCCCACAGGCGTTCCTCACCGATGCTGCCGCCCATTACCTCACCGACCTCGACCGCGAGCAGCTCACCGAGGACTGGGCCGAGGCCGCCTACGCGGAACTTGCCTGCCCCGTCTACGGCAAACAAGCCCCTCTCCGACGCAGCGCCGAACACCCACCACTCCACCCCCCGAGCGGTTCCCACCCCGCCTCGACACCCGGGCCGATACTCGGGCCGACCTACCGACTCGCCGACTACCTCGAACAGCACGGCCGAAACACCCGCCGACGGCTGTGCCCGCCCGCCTCCTTCTGGTACGCCGCACACGCCCACCTCACCCATCCCGACGACCTCAATAACCTGGCACAGGCAGCCAGCACGAGACGCCGCGACCAATGGGCACACCACCTCCAGCGTCGAGCCGCCGACGCTGGACACCCCGAAGCCCTGGTGAGTCTGGCATGGGCGCGGGAGAAGGCGGGTGATCAGGAGGGCGCCGAGACCCTCTACCGACAAGCCATCGACACCGACAATGGCTGGGTTCTACAACAGATGGCGCTGCTGCGAGAGAAGGTGGGTGATCGGGAAGGTGCCGAGGCCCTCTACCGACAAGCCATCGACACCGACAATGGCGACTCCTACGCCCTGTGCCGGTTGGCGCTGCTGCGGGAGGAGGCAGGTGATCGGGAAGGCGCCGAGGCCCTCCTCCGACAAGCGGCCAAGAACGGCAGCCGCTACGCCCTGATCCAGTTGGCGTGGCTGCGGGAGGAGGCGGGTGATCGGGAAGGCGCCGAGGCCCTCCTCCGACAAGCCGCCGAGAACGGCAGCCGCTACGCCCTGATCGAGGTGGCGTGGCTGCGGGAGGAGGCGGGTGATCGGGAAGGCGCCGAGGCCCTCTACCGACAAGCCGCCGAGAACGGTGTTGACGGCGCCTTGGCCGAGTTGGTCCGGCTGCGGGAGGAGGCGGGTGATCAGGAAGGCGCCGACGCTGTCTACCGACAAGCCGCCGAGAACGGCAGCCCCTACGTCCTGCTCCAGTTGGCGTGGCTGCGGGAGGAGGCGGGTGATCGGGAAGGCGCCAAGGCCCTCTACCGACAAGCCGCCAAGAACGGCGACTCCTACGCCCTGTGCCGGTTGGCGCTGCTGCGGGAGGAGGCGGGTGATCGGGAAGGCGCCGAGGCCCTCTACCGACAAGCCGCCGAGAACGGCAGCACCGAGGGCTGGGCCGAGTTGGCGTGGCTGCGGGAGGAGGCGGGTGATCGGGAAGGCGCCGACGCCGTCTACCGACAAGCCGCCGAGAACGGCAGCCCCTACGCCCTGTGCCGGTTGGCGTGGCTGCGGGAGGAGGCGGGTGATCGGGAAGGCGCCGAGGCCCTCTACCGACAAGCCGCCGACACCGGCCATTACGTGATCTCCCAGGTGGAGAACCGGTGGCCACACGGACTGGAGCCGGACGGTACGCCCAGTGCCCCCTGGAGCTGACGTGAATGCCCAGATTGGCAAGGGCATGCGCGAACCGCCCCATGGACCTGCGATAGCCGGGGAGCGGGCCTCGGCCAAGGCGGCAGACCACAGTGCTCTCCGGTCGCCTCAGTGAGCCGACGGAGCACGAGTGCTTGCATGGATCAGCGCGTTGACGGCGGCATGCGAAGTGCCCGTACCGTTTCCTCGAAACTCCACAGATGTGCCCTCCAGGGCCGCGTCAGGTCAGCTGGTCGATGACCGCCCGGCCGGCGCGCTGGAGTGCCTCGTCCTTCTCGATGCTCTTGAAGTCGCCGCCGCTGCGGCGGTGCAGGGCGAGTTCCGCGTGGATCAGGGGAAGGGCGGGGGCGGCGGCGGGGCCCATCCGCTACAGGCAGTCGAGGACGTGCTGGGCGGTCGTGTCGTTGCTCTCCCAGGCTTCCAGCAGCGCCGGAAGGACGGCCTCCGTCTCGGTCGGGCCGGCGATGTCGTAGATCGCGGCGGTGGCGTGGACCCGGGTCCACTCGTACCCGGCGTGGAGCATCTGCCGCAGCTGGGGCAGGGCCGGGGCCGCTGGCGCTCCGATCCGGCCGAGGACGTCGGCCGCGTCCTCCTGCTTGTCGGTGTCGAGCAGGCCGATAAGCCGCGGCACGGCATCCGCGGGATCCTGTTCGAGGGCCCACAGGGCTTCCACCGCGGCGAGTCGCAGGTCCAGGTCCTCGGCGTCGGCGAGCGGCCGGACCGTCCCCAGGGCCGAGGCGGCGTCGGTCCCGAAGCGGGCCAGCGCGGAGAGAGCCGCAGTGGCGGCGCGCCACTGCTCCTGGTCGACGGCGGCGGTGAGGGCTGCGGTCAGTGCGGGGACAGCTGCGAGGTCGCCGGGCCGGCGGAGGGCGGCGACCAGCGCGCAGATTTCCGGCCAGTACCAGTCCTGCGTGAAGTCCGCGTCGGCCAGGCGCCGGAGCATTCTCGGCAGCAGCTCCCCGGCGGCCTGCGTGAGGTGGCCGGCAGCCTGCACGGCGTGCCAGGCGTCGGTGTCATTGTCCAGCGCGGTCAGCAGAGCGGGCAGGGCACGCTCGTCACCGAGACGGGCCAGCGCCGTGACCGCCGCCAGCCGCGTCCGGCGCAGCGGCGGGTGCGATCGGGCCCGCATGTTCGGCCCGTGAGCGGCGCAGTGTGCTTGGACGAGGGCTGCGAGGGCCTCGCGTGCGGGTTCGGCGAGGGCGGCGGGGAGGTCGGCGAGGGCCTCGGCGGCTTCGGCGGCCGTGTACGGGTCGTGGGGCAGCAGGCAGTCGGCGAGCAGCCGGACGAGGGTGGTGTGGTTGCCGCGCCAGGAGCCGATCAGGGCCATGGCCATGGCGATGGCGTCGCACCGGGTGGCCCGGTCGGGGCTGCGGAGCTGGGCGGTGAGCAGGGCCGTGCGTTCGGGGACCCGTGCGTCCAGCACCCGGTGGAGGGTGGTCAGCAGTTCGGTGGTGGGGGAGTGCGCGCGGTCGTGCCGGTCGGGGTTGGCGATGATGGCGGCGAGCTGCGACGCGAGGCCCGGTGCCGGTTCGGCGGCGTAGGCGCAGTGCCGGCAGTCGGCTGGCCGGGCATCGCCCTCGCCCTCGCCCGCGGGTGCCGGTTCGGGTGTGAGTTGCTGGAGCAGGTCGATGGCCGTCGGGACGAGGGCGGCATCGATCGCCTCCGGCGTGTGGGCGGCCCGGTGGACGAGGGCGGCGAGCCGGATGTCGGCGTCCAGCGCCGGGTCCGTGGCCAGGGCGGCGAGCCAGGTCGTCACCGGGCCGAGCGCGGCCGGCAGTCGCCGGGCCAGCGTCGCGGCCGTCTCGATGACCAGCAGCCGCTCGATGGTGCCGCCCTCGGCGGCCAGCCGCTCACGCAGCAGCGCGAACGCCCGTTCGGTGTCATCGAGGAAGAGTCCCAGGGCCGGGACGGCGGCCTGCCGCACCTGCGGATCCGGGTCCGCCGCGTACCGGACGAAGACGTCGACACGCTCGCGCATCCGAGGCACGGCATCCACATGGGGCGTCGACTCGTCGCCGGACGCGCCGTAGTAGACGTCGTCGGGGTCGCAGTCCAGCGCCGAGCTGCCGATGCTGATCAGGAGCCGGAGGACAGCCGCGCGGTCGGGTGTCTGGGGATCGTCGGCGAACGCGAACAGGAACGGCAGGCTCGCCGCCGTGCACGAGTAGACGCCGCCCTGGTGATGGGCCGAGTCGTAGAAGCTGCCGAACGCCTCCGACCGGATACCGGGGTCGGGCGAGGCCATCTGCTCCAGCCACAGCGGCACGTCGTCGGCCGGGCCGTAGGCATGGCCCATGGACGACCAGTCGACGCCGTCGAGGCCCTCAAGGTTGTTGATCACGGGCCGCACAGTGCCACGGGGCACTGACACTTCCACCGGTGCACAGCGGGCCGCCTGGTCAGCGTTCCCTACGCCGCCCTCGGCGAGCAGCCCCGGGTGCCGAAGCCGGGTGGCAGGTCGCGGGTGAAGTTGCGGGTGTACGCCTGGGGCCTACGAGCCCGTCCTCGGGTGAACATCTGCGGGTAGTAGACCCCGGGGATCCGGTACAGCAGGCACCTACCCGGAGGCCGCTGAGCTGACTGCCGCGCTGGGTGGGCACGCTGTCCGCCGTGGCCACCGGCGCAGCGTCCTCCGTGGCCGTGCTCGCGGCGGGCGATAGGTGGTGGCGCAAGCGCACCGCGGACCCGGAGGGGGAGCCGGTGGGGGCGAGACGGCTGTGGCGTGTGTGGTCGAGTCGTAGGGCAGCTGCCGAGTCATGGTGCGGCCTGATGGTGCCCGGCGCTACTGCATGATCGTTCGCGGCAGGTGCGAGGGCGTGCTGACGCAGCTGTAGACCTGCAGGGTGTAGCCCCGTCCGATGGTCATCATGGTGGGATTGTGCAGGCTCCGGTAGGGATTCCCGACGAGCTTCGCCGTGTCCATGGTCGTTTCGGCCGGGCGCCAGCTGCCACTGGCCCCGTTCCACTCACCGCTGTCGATGGTGAGCAGCGCCTCCAGGGGTCCGCTGCACTCGCCGCATTGCCGTTCCTCGTCCTCGTCGGAGTCGGCCGGGTCGCGGAAGGTGAAGGGGGCCGGCCATCCGCCCGCCTTCCAGCCGGGAGCGACGGACAGATCGCTCTGGTAGCTCACCGACTGCTGTGCGCACCAGGCGTACACGCGCTCCTTCAGGGCCCGGTCGAGCAGATGGCCGGGTGGGAACTCCTGTACCGGTTCGGGGTGGAGCAGGCAGGGCTCCGGTACGTGGTCGTCGCATTCGACGTAGGCGGGTTCGGGAGGCGTGCGCAGGACCTCCTGTACGTGCGAGGTCCGGCGCCATCGCAGTTGCACGTCGGCGGAGCATCCTTCGATGCCGTAGCCCGGTGCCCACAGCACCTGCAGCAGATCGGTGCCTTCGGGGAAGGGCAGGGTGGGCACGTCGCGGGCGTAGAGCTGTGCGAGCGGGATCAGCGGCTGCGGGCCCGTGGGCAGCAGCGCGGGGTCGTGCCCGGCACGCAGCCGGTCCAGCGTCTCGCTCTCCTGTGCGGACAGCAGGTTCCCGCGCGGGCCGCTCGGTCGCGCCCACGCCCGGGTCAGCAGGGCCCGCTCCTGACGGACGTCCGCCAGCGTCTGCACGGGCTCGGCCGGCGGGTACCCCGGCTCGCCCTCCGGCCAGGGTTCGTCCGCCGGCCACAGCAGGGGCCCGCCCACCGAACTGTCGTGGACCGTCGGCGCTCCGGGAGTCGGGTGCAGCCGGGTGGCCGTCCTGACCAGGCCGGCGAGTTCCGGAAACGCAGCGGTGATGTCCAGCGGCCGCGGCGGTGTCGTGCGCGTCATGTTCTCTCCCTTCCACCCCCTTGAGGGCAACGCCGTATCCAAGCACGGCACGCCGACAGCCCTGGCCGGGCACCATCGGGCACGGTCGATGAGGACCAGGACCAAGAGCACGAAGGCTCGGCCCGGGTGGAACAACGCGATGACCCGCAGAGGGCGACGTGCACCCGGTGCAGGGCCGTGGTCGAGCGCGCCCCGCACCGCTCCGGGGCCTGCCCTGGCTGGCCCTGCTACCTCGCTCCGCGGCCCGAGACCGTCAGTCCCGGCGCTTGCCAGTGATCCTCTCACCGAGAAACAGGGCGGAGGTTCTCTGATGCGGCACCAGCGAGCTCCTGGAAGCGC
>NZ_JBSGFD010000290.1:0-7765 GCF_053603215.1 Kitasatospora sp. NPDC004240
CTCTTCGGTCGTCACAACCCGAATGCTGGACACCCTTCCTGCGTGTCCGGAGCAGAACCAGCAAAGCCAGCCGACTTCGGAACTACTCGTCTAGGTGGCGAGGGCGTTCGTACGGACGTCGGAGCCGTCGAGCAGGACGCGCACCCAGACGCGCTTGCCCGCGCCGCGCCGTACGACCACCCCGAAGTCGAAGGCCAGGTCCCGGACCATCTCGATCCCCCGCCCGCTCTCGCCGAAGCGTCTCGGCCGGCGCTGGCGGAGCGGGAGGTCATCCCGCCGGTCCCAGATTTCGAGCCGACAGTCGCCCGCCAGCTCCTGGAGGTGGAGGCGCACCTCACCCTCGCCGTCGCGGCACGCGTGCAGCACGGCGTTGGTGACCAGCTCGGAGGTGATGAGGACGAGGTCGTCGACGCGTTCGCCGGACCAGCCCCAGGAGGAGAGCTGTTGACGCACTTGGGTTCGAGCCGTCCGCACCGAGGAGGTGTGGTCGGTGAGGACGGTCGCCCAGGAGTTGAGGAGAGAACTGCTCAAAGTGGACATGGTTAGCCCCTTCGCAACGACGCTCCGTCAGGAGCGTGTCCGTGCGGTCACGTTGAGTGTGGACGAGACGAATTCGAACCTGCAACACGAACGCAGAAACAAATCCGTTGATCTTGGACTCGCTTGAGGAGGCAGCCCGGTTGGGGCAAGACTGGTCTCACACCCGGAGGGAGGGGCGCCACTTGGGCAAGGACCTGTCCACCATCAGGAAGATCCGCCTCGGCGACGAACTGCGCGCCTGGCGGCTGGAGAACAACAAGACCCTCGTGGATGTGACAGCCGGCCTGAGGGGCTGGAACGCCGCCCGCCTCAGCAGAATCGAGCGTGGCCACCAGCCGATCAGCGCCACCGACCTGGCGACGCTACTGGACCACTACGGCGTAACCGGTCAGGACCGCGAGGAGTTCGAGAACCTGCTCGGGGACGGATCGCCAAACCGGCTGTGGTGGCGCGACTTGGACTTCGCCAACTCCATCACGGCGGCTTTTGCGGAGTACCTCGCGCTCGAAGCCGATGCCTCTCACATGCTCAACTACTTCCCCTCGGGATTCCCTGGGCTCACCCAGACCGAGGGCTACGCGAAGGAGATGATCGCGGCAGGCCTCAGCGCTCCCAACGAGGAACAGATCGAGACAGCAACAGAGGTCCGAATGCGTCGGCAGCGACGACTCACCGAGGACCCTGCCCTGCACCTCGAAGCGTACTTCGGCGAGGTTGCACTGCTCGTGGCCGGCCACCAGAAGGTGCTCGCGCAGCAGATTCGGCACGCAATCAGAGTCGCTCAGTATCCAAATGTCACGCTGTGCATGGTCCCGCTGAGTGCAGGACGACCGGGCATCCTGACGTCAGGACTCACCCTGATGCACTTCCCTGATGAGCCCGAAGATGGTTTCGTCTTCATCGAAGCCGTCGGCGGTATGCTCCCGCGTAGAACGGGACGCGACGTACGGCGAGCTGAGCGGGCATTCGCCCGGCTCAAGCGGTTCGCACTGTCGCCGGAGAACACCATCACCGTCCTTGAACGCAAGCTGGAAGAGCTGACGTGAGCGAGAAGCACGATCCGTACGACCATGACCCCGCCATCGTCGACTGGATAAAGTCGCCGTTCTCCGGGGATGACAACGGCGACTGCGTCCTCATCGCCCGCTTCGACAACGGTGACGTCTGGCTCGGCGACGACAAGGACCTCACCCGTCCCCACCTCGCCTTCGACCGCGCCGAATGGGCCGCCTTCGTCCAGGCTGTCGAGGCCCGCGACCCCCGCTTCACCGCCTGAGCCCCTGGCCGCGATCACCGTACGGGCCCTCGCCGAACCCCTCGGCGAGGGCCTTACTAGTCGGTATGCTCCCGATCATGCGGCGCCTCCTCCTCGTTCTCACCCTCAGCCTCTCCTGCGTGGCCCTGGTCCTCCACGGCCTGATGATGGGGGTGACCTCGCTGGAGTTCGACGAGGAGTGCAGCCACGGCATGGTCGGGGGTGGCCTGGGTCAGCTCCGCGACACGGGGTACGACCTCTTCCCGCCCAACGGCTGGTGCACCTACGACCACACCACCATCACCGCGAATCCGGACTGGGCCGTCACTGTCTTCTACGCGCTCGTCGCTGCCATCCTGATCTGCGGTACCGCCCTCGCCACAGGTGTGCACCACCCGTCGTCCAAGCGTTCCGAGGAGGCAGGCATGACCGGTCGGCACGACCCGTACGACCACGACCCCGCCACCGCCGACTGGATCAAGTCCCCTTTCTCCGGCGACTCCAACGGCAGTTGCGTCCTCCTCGCCCGCTTCGACAACGGTGACGTCTGGCTCGGCGACGACAAGAACCCCGACCGCCCCCACCTCGCCTTCGACCACGCCGAATGGGCCGCCTTCGTCCAGGCCGTCGAGGCCCGCGACCCCCGCTTCACCGGAGCCTGAGCCGATGTCCTTACCGCGCCTCGCAGCCCAGTTGCTCGCCGTCGCCGCCGTCGCCGTGGGGACGGCCGCCGTGGCCAGCCAGTTCACCGGTCCTCACCCGGGCGGCACCCGGCCACCCGTGGCCGTGAGCTCCGAGACCCCGCAGCTCCGCACCGACACCGAGCCGCTGGCGGACGCGTTCCCCAAGCTCGGGACGATCGTGCAGGCGCACTGGAAGCAGCAGTCGCCGACGCCGTCCGAGAACTTCGTCCACGGCGTCCTGAAGCTGGCGCCCGGGACGGTCTCCCGGCTGCTCGCCACCGCGCCCGGGCCGGCCGAGGAGCTCCCCGGGAATCCCTACATGCTCCCGAGCCTGGACGCCTACCTCCCCGCCAAGCCCCACTGGGTGCACCACCCGGCGCTGGACGCCGCCCTGCTGCCGGCCGACTTCGCGCGCCTCACCTTCGACGCGGCCTCGGACACCGTGCTCCTCTTCGCCATCCACCCGGCCGACCCCGACCCGGCCACCCCGCAGCGGAAGACCGCTCCCCCGCTCTCGGCCGCCCCCTGACCCGTCCGCCGCCCGGGCCACCGGTGCCCGCGCGCGCCCTCGGCGGCGTGGCCGCGGCCGCGTGTCGCGGGCAGCGGGCGACACCCCGGCTCCGTACGTCACGTACGCCCGCCGAGGCCGGCGTCCAGGCGTCCGGACACCCGGGGCCGCGATGCCCGCCGGGCGCAGCGAGAACCGGCCCGGGCTAGTCCAGGTCGGCCTGCCACAGGTCGGGACCGAAGACCTCGTACTGGATGTCCCGCGGGGCGACCCCGCGGCCGATCAGGCTGCTGCGCACGGCCTGCATGAACGGCAACGGTCCGCACAGGTAGTACAGGGCGTCCTCGGGCAGGTCGACCGCGGTCGGGTCCATCAGCCCGTGGAAGACCCCGTCCACCGGCTCGTGGCTCTGGGCGTTCTTCTCGAACCACAGGTACATCCGCGCGTTCTTCAGGGCCAGGATGTCGCCGACCACCTGGCGGCGCAGGGGGAAGGACGCGTCGTCGACGTCGGCGTGGAGCAGGGTGACCGACAGCCCGGACTCGGCCGCGACCAGGTGCGAGAGCATCCCCGCCATCGGGGCGATCCCGATGCCCGCACTGGCGAACACCACTGGCCGTCCCGCGTCGTCCAGCACCACGTCGCCGTAGGGAACCGACAGCGTCAAGGTGTCGCCGACCTTGACCGAGTCGTGCAGCAGCGTCGACATCTCGCCGTCGGGGTCGGCGCCCTCGCCGCGCACCCGCTTGACCGAGAACTGGCGGTGTTCCCCGTCGTCGGCCCGGGTCAGGCTGTACTGGCGCGGCTGGAGCTTCCCGTCGGGCATCCGCATCCGCACGGTGACGTACTGGCCGGGCAGCGAGGTCTTCACCAGCCGGTCGTCGGTCCGCCTGACCACGAAGGTCACCACGTCGTCGGTCTCCCGGACCTTCCGGATCACCTGCCAGTCCCGCCAGACCGTCTCCGGCCGGACCCCTCGGGCACTGTACAGACCGCGTTCCTGGTTGATCAGGGCGTTGGCCATCAGCCAGTAGACCTCCTCCCAGGCCGCGGCGACCTCCGGGGTGACCGCGTCGCCCAGCACGTCGACGATCGCCCACATCAGGTTGTCGTGCACGATCCCGTACTGGTCGGGACGGATCCCGAGTGAGGCGTGCTTGTGCGCGATCCGGCGGAGCAGTTGCTCGGGCACCCGCTCCGGCGTCTCCACGAGTGTCGTGGCGAACGAGGCCACCGAGCCGGCCAGCGCCTGCTGCTGCTCGCCGTGCACCTGGTTGCCGCGGTTGAAGACGCCGTCCATGAGCTCGGGATGCTCGCTGAACATGTGGGTGTAGAAGCGCTTGGCGATCTCGCCGATGTGGTCGGCGACGACCGGCAGCGTGGCGGTGATGACCGGCCGGGACTTGTCGGAAAGCACAGGACCCTCCTGCGGGAGACGAGCGATGAGACGTGGTCGGTGGAGTTCGAACGCGGGTGCTCGGCGGTTGCCGCCCCACGCGGGCTCCTCGGCCACGCTGCCTGGACGGGGTCCCGGGAGCACGCCCGAACGGCCATCCGGGGGACGGCAGGACACCGCACCGGAGCGGCGTACCCGATGCCCCGGCCGCAGCTCACGGGGCTGCGCCCAGGGCGTGTTGGAGGCTTGCGATGAACCGGTGGAGGACGGCGGGGTGTCCGGCGGCACGGGAGGGGTTGAGCTCGCCGATCGAGAGTGCTCGGAAGCGGGGGTCCCGGCAGGCGGTGTCCAGCGCCTCGGACAGGGCGTCGAGGGTGGGGCCGCTGTTGCGGCCGTGCGTGCTCTCGGCGAGCGGCGCGTCGGTGAAGTCCAGGACGTCGACGTCGAGGTGCACGGCCAGGGGACCGGACGGGAGCGCACCGAGGGCCCGGGTCACCTCGGTTCCCGGCGTGGTGGCGAGATCGATGTGCGAGCCCCATCGCAGGCCGAGGCCTGCTGCCTGCTCGCGCTCCCAGGAGGTGGCGGCCTCGGGATCGACGCCGAGGAGGTGGAGCCGGTCCGGGGTGAGCAGCGGGCGGTGGGCGAAGGCGGCCGCCAGCGGCTCCGCGGCTCCGGGCAGGTCCAGCCCGTGGGCGAGCCCCATCCAGTCGAGGGCGCCGTCGCCGGTGCTGGCGGGTGTGTTGAGGTCGAAGTGCCGGTCGATGTAGAGCAGGCCGGCGTCCGGGTCGTGTGCCGTGAGAGCCGCCATCACGCCCAGTGCGACGGTGCAGTTGCCGCCGACGACCAGGACGTCCGCGTCCTCCTCCAGCGCTCCGGCGACGTGGTCGGCGACCGCCTTGACGGCCTGGACCACTGCCGCGAGGTTCTGGGCCCGCGGGTGCCGCGGGTCCGGGGCCCACACGTGGAGCGGCCCGTCCCCTGCGTCCCGTACCCGCCGGCCGGCCGCCCTCAGGTGATCGATCAGGCCCAGCCGGCGCAACACGCCCGGTGCGGCCTCCTGGCCGGGTGCGTAGCTGGCCGCGCTGGTCGGCGCGCCCACCAGGACGAGATCCCGTCGCATCCGTCCATCATCACCGGCTGCCCGGACGGGCGCGAGCGGCCGGACCACCCCCTCGGCGCGATGGCGAGGGCGAGGGCGGGCCCGGTCGGCGTGCGGACGGGATCGGGACGGTGCGCGGTCGCGGCGGTCGAGCCACCGGCGTCCGAGGACGCCGACGACGAGGTGGGCGGCGAGGCCGGCCACGATGGCGAGGCCGGCCACGATCAGGCCGTCGCCGTCGGCTGAACCTCGCCACCCCACACCCTTACCCGCTGGTAGCCCCTGGCAGGCTGGCCCCATGACCCCAGGGACCGCCGAGGAGTTCACCGCCCACCGCCCCAGGATGTTCGGGCTGGCCTACCGCCTGCTCGGCTCCGCCGAGGAGGCGGAGGACGCCGTGCAGGACGCGTACCTGCGCTGGAGCGGCGCCGACCGGGCGGCCATCGGGCAGCCGGCGGCCTGGCTCGCCAAGGTGGTCACCAACCTCTGCCTCAACCGGCTCACCTCCGCGCGCGTGCGGCGCGAACGCTACGTGGGGCCGTGGCTGCCGGAACCGGTGTTCACCGCCGACGGCACGCTGGGGCCGCTGGAGTCCGCCGAGCGGCGCGAGGCCGTCTCCGTCGCGCTGCTCGTCCTGCTGGAGCGGCTGACGCCGACCGAGCGCGCGGTGTACGTGCTGCGCGAGGCCTTCGGCTACGGCCACCGGGACATCGCCGGGGTGCTCGGCCTGGGCGAGGCCAACTGCCGCCAGCTCCACCGCCGGGCCGTCCGGCGGCTGGAGGAGCCCGGGGCCCGGTTCACCCCTGCGGCCGGGCGACAGGCGGAGCTGGTCGAGTCCTTCGTCGCGGCCTCGCGCGAGGGCGACCTGGCGGGGCTGGAGAGACTGCTCGCCGAGGACGTGGTCTGGTGGAGCGACGGCGGCGGCAAGACCTTCGCCGCCCGCCGGCCCCTCCTCGGACGGACGAACGTGCTGCGTTTCCTGGCGGGCCTCGCCCGGCGCTCCGCCACCGACCCCGAGCTCGCCCTCACCGCGGCCGAGGTCAACGGCGCCCCGGCCCTGGTGTCGCACGTGGGGGCGCGGCTGGTCGCGGTCACCTCCTTCGAGGTGCGCGACGGCCTGATCGCCCGGGTGCGGGTGGTCGTGAACCCGGAGAAGCTGGTCTTCGCGGGCCGCCAGTTCGCCGCCCTCTGACGCCGGGCGGGCGGGGCCGGCCGGGCGGTTGTCACATTCGCGCGTGCCCGTCGGTTCCCAGTGGACGACGGGCGCGCCACCCGGGCCCGCCCGCCCACCGAGAGGACGACCCACGATGACCCTGATCCTGGTGACCGGCGGCACCGGAACCCTCGGCCGGCCCGTCACCGAGCGGCTGCGCGCGGCGGGCGCTTCGGTGCGGGTGGTGAGCCGCAGCGCCCGGCCGTACTCCGTCGACCTGCGCGAGGGCACCGGGCTGGACGCGGCCCTCACCGGCGTGGACACCGTCGTGCACTGCGCCAGCTCCCCGAAGGGCGGCGACGAGCAGGCGGCCGCCAACCTCGTCGCCGCCGCCCGCCGGGCGGGGGTGCGGCACCTGGTGTACATCTCCATCGTCGGCGTCGACCGGGTGCCGCTGCCCTACTACCGCGCCAAGCTCGCGGTCGAGCGGCAGATCCAGGACTCCGGGCTCGGCTGGACGATCCTGCGGGCGACGCAGTTCCACGACCTGGTGCTGCAGGTCCTGCGGGGCGCGGCCAAGCTGCCGGTGCTGCCGGTCCCGGCGGGCGTCAGCGACCAGCCGATCGAGGTGTCGGAGGTCGCCGAGCGGCTGGCCGGGCTCGCCCTGGGCGAACCCGCGGGCCGGGTGCCGGACATGGGCGGGCCCGAGGTCCGGGCCTTCGCCGACCTGGCCCGCGCCTACCTGCGCGCGAGCGGGCGGCGCCGGCCAGTGCTGAACCTGCCGCTGGCCGGCCGGACCTACCGCGGGTTCCGGGCCGGCGGGCACCTCACGCCCGAACGGGCCGTCGGCGTGGTCACCTTCGAACAGTTCCTCACCGACCGCCTGCCCGAGCCCCGCTGACGACGCCGCGGCGGCCTCGGCCGGGTCGGCGGTTCCACCAGCCGGCACCGCTCGTCCTCGGCGGGCGGCGCCGGCAGCTCCTCGTGCGCCCGCCCGGCCTTTGCGCGCAAGGCCGTCCTCGTCCCCCGAGCACTAAGACCGACCGGCAATAGGGGTGCGGCGTCGCGGGCCGATGGCTGTCGCCCGGACGGTTTCTCCTCGGTCACCAGGGCTCCGCCATGGCTCCTTCG
>NZ_JBSGFD010000291.1:0-7692 GCF_053603215.1 Kitasatospora sp. NPDC004240
GGCGGGGCCGCGGCCGCGGCCGCGCACGGGAGGACGGCCAGCGCGGACGTGCGCAGGGCGGCGGCGGAGCGCCGCTGCCAGGACTCCTCGGGGGCGGGCGGCCACGGCCGGGCCGGGGGCAGGCGCGGCACCCGGGCGTACAGCTCCTCGGCGAGCGCGAACAGGTCGGTGTGCCGGCAGCGGGCGGCCGTGGCCGCACCGTGCCCGGCCTCCTCCAGGCCGGCCGCGATCTCCAGCGGGTCGACGGCCCGCTCGCAGAGTTCGCGGTGCTCGGCCATCAGCTCCCGGACCGGGTCGCCCACCGGCCGGGGCGTCACCCCGGCGGCCATCAGACCGCCTCCGCCAGCGCCCCGGTCCGGGCCGGCGCGTCCGCCGCCGGCCCGGCGTCCCGCTCGTCCGCGTCCCGGATGTCGGCAGCGCGGGCCCGGTCATCGCGGGCACGGTCGTCGCGGGCCGGGTCGTCCGGGACCGGCCCGGGGGCGCCCGCCCGGCCGTCGGCGAGCCAGTACTCGGCGGGCCGGGCGAAGGGCCGCGGCCGCGCGGGCTCCCCGGCCGCGCCGCCCGCCGGGAACGCCGGCCACTGGGAGACCAGCTCCAGGTAGATCTCCCGGAAGGCGCCGATCACCGGCTCGACGGCGAAGCGTTCCTGCGCCCGCAGGCGGCCCGCCAGCCCGAGCCGGTCCCGGCGTTCCTCGTCGTCGAGCAGGGCCAGGCAGGCCCCGGCCAGGGCGCGCGGGTCGCGCGGCGGGACGAGCAGCCCGGTGGGCCCGACCACCTCACGGGCGACGCCGACGTCCGTGGAGACCACCGCGCGTCCGCTCAGCATCGCGTCGGCCAGCAGCCGCGGGCCGCGCTGGGAGAGCGCCGAGAAGACCAGCACCGTGCCGCTCTCCCAGGCGGCCGCGAGCGAGGCGGGCCGTCCGGCGAGCTCGACCGCGCCGGCCACGCCCAGCCGCTCGGCCACCGCGGCGCAGTGCGCCCGGTAGCCCGGCGCGGCCTCCTCGCCGTACATCAGCAGCCGGGCGTCCGGCCGGGCGGCCCGGACGGCGGCGAAGGCGTGCAGCATCAGCTCGGCGTCCCGGCCCGGCTCCAGCGGGGCGGCCCAGACCAGCGTCGGCGCCGCGGGCTCCGGCCCGGCCGCCGCCCGGGCCACCGCCGGGGTGCCCTCGTACACCACCCGGGTGCGCGCCGGGTCGGCCCCGCAGCGCCGCTGCCACTGCTGGTCGTGGGCGCTGCCGGGGGTCAGCAGGGCCGCCCGCCGGTAGGTCTCCTCGGTGAGCGCCCGGAAGAAGGCCAGCAGCAGCGCCCGGACCGGCCACCGGTACGGCGCCTCGCGGTAGCCCAGGTACCGCTCGCGCAGGTGCAGCCCGTGCTCGGTGACCACGAACGGCACCCCGTGCAGCTGCCTGGCCACCAGCGCGGGCAGCGCGGCGGGGCCGCCGCCGGCCACGTGGCAGAGGTCCACCGCGCCGAGCCCGCCCGGCCCGGTGCCGTACCACGGCGCGGAGAGCGGCCGCAGGCACTGCTCCAGCAGGTCGCCCGCGACCAGGACGTCGCAGACCAGCGGCTGGCCGGCCGAGGTGTCGGCGCCCGGGGAGCGCCAGACCCGCTCCAGCACCCGCCGGGCCCGGCCGGAGGCGAGGAAGGCGGGCAGCCCGCCGTCCTCCCGGCCCAGCTCGGCCAGCCGGTACAGGCCCGGCCCGAAGGAGGCCCGCTCACCCGGCATCACCAGGGCCCGGACCAGCTGCTCGTACGCCCCCGCGTAGTCGCGCCCGCGCAGGGCGCCGGGTCTCCTCCCGGCCGGGCGGGGCCCCCACAGAGCCAGCCCGTGCACCCCGCGCCACGGCCCGGCGGAGCCGTCGGCCGCATCCGGGCCGTCCGACCCGGCCAGCACGTACAGCTCGAACTCGTGCTCGGCCAGGCCCTCCACCAGCCGGGCACACCAGCCGCCACCACGGGGGGCGAACACACGTGCGCCCTCGGTGAGCAGTGCAACGCGCACGGGAGACCTCCACAGCAGAGCGGATCAACGGATTGCCTGTCGCCTGAGCAGTCGCCTGACCCGAACGGCCGGGAGCCGGGGCCGGCCCGGCCGACAGCAGTGCGCTCCGGGGGCACGCGCCCGCTCCGGGCGGCCCGGCCGCGCGGAGCCCTCCCGCGACGGCCCGGCGGCCCCTCCGGCCGCCGCGGCCTCCCCCACACCTGTTCGGTCCGACAGCAGAAAGGTAGGACCGTGGTGCGGCAATCCATCGGTCACATGCCTGGCTGCCACCTGAACGAGTGAACCGGCGTGACCTCGCCCCGAACGGGGCGTTACCCGGCGGTGTCCGCGAGCAGCTCCCGCACCGCCCGCGCCACCTCGCGCGGGTGCTCCATCATCGCCACGTGCCCGGAGTCCGGCAGCACCAGCAGCCGGGAGTCCGCGAAGGCCGCGCAGGCCCGCCGCGCCGAGCGGTACGAGACCAGCTTGTCGCGCAGCCCGTACACCAGCAGCACCGGCACCCGCACCTGCTCGGCCTGCCGCCACAGCGCCTGGTCTCCGCGCTCGGTGTACGCCGAGACGATCCCGCGCGCCGAGCCGGCCAGCACCTGCGCCGCGTACGGCAGCCCGGTGCGGCGGCGGTACTCGGCCACCGCCGCGGCCCGGGCGGACGGCGACAGCGCGGCCGGGTCCCCGTAGACCAGCCGCAGCAGGTCCTCGGTGGCCGCCTCCGGAGTGCGTCCGGCCGGGGCCAGCCGGCCCATCAGGGCGGGCAGGCCGGGCACCGCGAGCAGGCCGGTCGGCCAGGCGCTGCGCTGCGGCGGCAGCTCGGGCAGGGCGGGCGAGACCAGGGTGAGGCTGCGCACGAGGTCGGGGCGGAGCGCGGCGAGCCGGACGGAGACCGCGCCGCCGAGCGAGTTGCCGAAGAGGTGCACCGGCCCGCGGCCGGACCCCTCCAGGTAGCCGATCACCGCGCGGACGTGCCCGTTGACCGAGACGTCGCCGTCGGCGGGCGGGACGGAGCGGCCGAAGCCCGGCAGGTCCACGGCCTCGCCGTCGACCTCCTCGGCGAGCTCGGCGCGCAGCGCGTCCCAGTTGGTGGACGAGCCCGCGAGACCGTGCACGAACAGCGCCGGGGCCCGGCCGTCCGGCCCCCCGCCGAGGGCCCCGCTCACCGCCAGGGCGGCCCCCGGGACCTGGACCGTGCGGTACTGCGCGGGCTCCCCCGCGCCGGTGCGGACCTGCTGCTCAGCGCTCATGGTGGACGATGGTAGTGAGCCCCGGCCGGAAGGTCCCGGGCCCGGTCGCCCCCGCGCTACCCGGTCCCGACCCCTGCCGGAGGCCCTGGCCGGAGCCGTATTGTGGGCTCCCGACAAGGGGGCCTTGTGCTTTTCTCACGCTCGCCGAGGGCGAACGCGGTTACCGAAAAGTAGAATCAGTCACCTCAGCCAGCCCAGTCATCCCGTGAAGTGAGGAGCGCCGTGACGGCCATCCAGGAGGCGCAGGAGCGACCGCGCGGTGCCCGCCTGCCGCGAAGCGCCCGCCGTGAACAACTGCTCGGTGCCGCCCAGGAGGTGTTCGTCGCGCAGGGTTACCACGCGGCCGCCATGGACGACATCGCCGACCGCGCCGGGGTGAGCAAGCCGGTGCTCTACCAGCACTTCCCCGGGAAGCTGGAGCTCTACCTGGCGCTGCTGGACAAGCACTGCGACGCCCTGGTCGAGTCGACCCGCGAGGCGCTGAAGACCACCACCGACAACAAGCAGCGGGTGGCCGCCACCATGGAGGCGTACTTCAACTACGTCTCCAGCGAGTCCGGCGCCTTCCGGCTGGTCTTCGAGTCGGACCTGACCAACGAGCCCGCCGTGCGCGAGCGCGTCGAGCGGGCCGCCGAGGCCAGCGCGACGCTGGTCAGCAAGGTCATCCAGGAGGACACCGACCTGCCCGAGTCGGAGTCCAAGCTGCTCGCCGCCGGCGTCTGCGGCCTGGCCCAGATCACCGCCCGCTACTGGCTCTCGCAGGGTCTGGAGATCCCGCGCGACGAGGCGGTGCGGCTGGTCGCCAGCCTGGCCTGGCGCGGGCTCAAGGGCTTCCCGATGCACCCCGGCGCCGAGGCCCCGGGCGAGCAGCCGAGCCCCGCGGCGGAGTAGCCGAAGCCTGCGGGGGAGCAGCGGGCGGACCGGCGTTACGCCGACCTTCGCCTCGGCGATCTTCCCGTGCTCTATGGTGAAGCCGTACGGCGCGGTCGCCGCGAACGCTTGTCCCAGGCGGCTCGGTGCCCGCGCGTGGATGGCTGCAACCCCGGAGGGACGGAAGCCGTGGAGGTCAAGATCGGCGTGCAGAACGCGCCGCGCGAGATCGTGATCGAGAGCTCGCAGACTGCCGATGAGGTCCAGAGCGCGGTCGCCAGGGCGCTGGAGGGCACCGAGAAGCTCTTCGCCCTGACCGACGAGCACGGCCGCCGCGTCATCGTCCCGGCCGAGCGCCTGGCGTACGTGGAGATCGGCGAGCAGGCCGCCCGCAAGGTCGGGTTCGGCACGCTCTGAGACGCCTCACCGGTGCCCCGTTCCTCCTGTGAGGAACGGGGCACCGGCGTGTGTACGGCCGGGTGGGCGGGGGTACGGCGACAAGTACGGCCGTCCGGCCGCACGCCCGTTCCCCGGGGAGGCAGCCTTGCTGGTCGAGTCGACCGTCCTCGTCCTCATCGGCCTGGTGGTGGCCGCCGTCGCGCTGACCGCGCTGCCCGGTCTGTTCCCCCAGTCCAGAGGCCTCACGGTCGGCACGGCCGTGGTGTCGTCGCTGCTCAGCGGGGTGATCGCGCACCTGTCGCTGGCCGGGCGGTACCCCGCGCTGATCCTGGCGCTCGCCGCGACCGGCTCGGCCCTGCTCACCTCGGTACTGGCCCGGCCCGACCTGGCCGCCGCACGGCAGCCCGCGCACCGGCAGCGGGCCCGCGGCACGCACCGGCGCCACCGGCCCGCCTGAGACCGGCCGCGGCGGCGCCGGGCGGGGGCTCAGGAGGCCAGGCCCAGCACCGCCATCCGCTTGGTGTGCGCCTCGGTGATGCGGTTGAACATCTTGCCGACCTCGACCAGGTCGAAGCCCTGCACGTGCGCGCCGCCGACCAGCAGGTTCGACAGCGCGTCCCGCTCGGCGACCACGCGCTGCGCCTGGCTGAGCGCCTCGCCCATCAGACGCCGGCCCCAGAGCGCCAGCCGGCCGCCGACCTTGTGATCGGCCTCGATGGCCTGGCGCACCCGGTCGACCGCGAACTGCGCGTGCCCGGTGTCCGACATCACGCTCAGCACCAGGTCACGGGTGTCGTCGTCCAGGCGGACGGCCACCTCGCGGTAGAAGTCGGTGGCGATCGCGTCGCCGACGTACGCCTTGACCAGGCCCTCCAGCCAGTCCGAGGGCGCGGTCATCCGGTGGAACAGCTCCAGCGGCTCGACGAAGGGCTCCATCGCCTCCTGCGGGTTGGCGCCCACCTCGGCGAGCCGGTCGTGCAGCCGCTGGTAGTGCTGGAACTCCGCCGACGCCATCCGGGCCAGCGCCGCCTTGTCGGCGAGGTCCGGGGCGAGCTTGGCGTCCTCGGCGAGCCGCTCGAACGCGCTCAGCTCGCCGTACGCGAGCGCCCCCAGCAGGTCCAGCACCGCGGCCCGGTAGCCCGGGTCGGCCGAGCAGGTCGCCCAGTCCCCGATCGAGCCGGCCGCGATCCCCTGCGTCTCACCGTTGGTCTCCATGACCCGCCACCTTAAGGCCTGCCCGACGATTCCCGCCGGGCGCGCGACGGGGCCGGTTCCGGGGTCCGGCGCGGACGTGTCAGACGCGTCACGTGTTCGAGTCGTCGGGTGACTGTATGGTGGTAGGGAGGCCCGTAGTGCTCGCTCGGTTGTCACCGCCGTCTCGGTGCACCGGCAAGCCCGGGCACTCGACGTACGCGGATGCCCGGTCGGAGAGCCGATCGGCTCCGACCATGGCTTGGACTTCAAGCCCTGGCACCGCATCAGTGGCCGAGCGAGGGCCTCGGCGGACCGCGCCTCCCGGCGAAGGTCCCGCGCAGGTCCCTCACGGGAATCCTCCCCGACGCCGCCGGCGACGCGCCCCCGCACCGGGCCGCGCGCACCGGCCGGCCGCAGGGACCGGCGCGGTTGTGCGACCGCTCAGCTGTACCCGGGCCGACAGGCCCTCACACAGCCGTGCGGCTGCCCGCCCGCCGCTCGCTCTCGGCCCCTCCACACGGAAGAGGCAGCACCCTGTCCACCACCGCTGAACCCACCAAGACCACCTTCCGGGACCTGGGGATCCTCCCGGAGACCGCCGAGGCCCTGGAGGCCGTCGGCATCGTCCACCCCTTCCCCATCCAGGAGATGACCCTCCCGGTCGCGCTGACCGGCCACGACGTCATCGGCCAGGCCAAGACCGGCACCGGCAAGACCCTCGGTTTCGGCCTCCCGCTGATCGAGCGGGTCGTGGTCCGGGCCGACGTCGACGCCGGCCGCGCCGCCGAGGAGCAGCTCTCCGACTTCCCGCAGGCGCTGATCGTCGTCCCGACCCGCGAGCTCTGCACCCAGGTCACCAACGACCTGCAGACCGCCGGCAAGGTCCGCGACGTGCGCGTGCTCGCCGTCTACGGCGGCCGGGCCTACGAGCCGCAGGTGGAGGCCCTGAAGAAGGGCGTCGACATCGTGGTCGGCACCCCGGGCCGTCTGCTCGACCTGGCCGGCCAGAAGAAGCTGAACCTGTCGAAGGTCCGCTCGCTGGTCCTCGACGAGGCCGACGAGATGCTCGACCTGGGCTTCCTGCCCGACGTCGAGAAGATCCTCACCATGCTGCCGGCCAAGCGGCAGACCCTGCTGTTCTCGGCGACCATGCCGGGCCAGGTCATCAGCCTCGCCCGCCGCTACATGAACCAGCCGACCCACATCCGGGCCACCGCCCCGGACGACACCGGCACCACGGTCGCCAACATCGAGCAGCACATCTTCCGCGCCCACTCGCTGGACAAGGTCGAGATGGTCTCGCGCATCCTGCAGGCCGACGGCCGCGGGCTGGCGATGATCTTCTGCCGCACCAAGCGCACCGCCGCCGACGTCTCCGACCAGCTGACCCAGCGCGGCTTCGCGGCCGGCGCGGTCCACGGCGACCTCGGCCAGGGCGCCCGCGAGCAGGCGCTGCGCGCGTTCCGCAACGGCAAGGTCGACGTCCTGGTCTGCACCGACGTCGCCGCCCGCGGCATCGACGTCGAGGGTGTGACGCACGTCATCAACTACCAGTGCCCCGAGGACGAGAAGACCTACCTGCACCGGATCGGCCGCACCGGCCGGGCCGGCGCCTCCGGCACCGCCGTGACGCTGGTCGACTGGGACGACATCCCGCGCTGGCAGCTGATCAACAAGGCGCTGGACCTGCCGTTCAACGAGCCGGAGGAGACCTACTCCACCTCGCCGCACCTGTACGAGCTGCTGAAGATCGCCAAGGGCACCACCGGTGTCCTGCCGCGCTCCGAGCGGACCCGTGCCGGGCTCGGCGCGGAGGAGGTCGAGGACCTCGGCGAGACCGGCGGACGCGGTGCGCGTCCGGCCGGCGGCCGGGGCCGCGGCGGGGGCGGGGGCGCCCGCCCCCCCCCGGGCCCGCGCGCCCGCGGGGGCCCCCCACGCCCGTGAGGAGAAGAACGACCGATGACCGTCGTCCAGCTGGTCATCGGCCTG
>NZ_JBSGFD010000292.1:0-7583 GCF_053603215.1 Kitasatospora sp. NPDC004240
GCCGGCCCGGCACGGGCGGGGGTCCCGTGCCGGGCCGGGGTTCACCGGGGGTGGTGTCAGGAGGCGGAGCAGATCGTGAGGTAGGTCTGCCGGACGCAGCTGATCGTCGCGGTGGAGGAGCCGGTGGCACCCCGCTTGTCGGTGACGGTCAGCCTGGCCGTGTAGGTGGCCGTGCGCTCCGGGTAGGTGTGGCCCGGCTTCAGCTCGGTGCCGGTGGTGCCGTCACCGAAGTCCCACCGGTAGGAGGCGACGGTGCCGTCGGGGTCGTAGGAGTCGCTGGCGTCGAACCCGCACCACGCGGCGGCGGTGCAGAAGCGGCTGAAGACGGCCACCGGCTTCTCGTTCAGCGCCGGGTCGGTGGCCCGCACGTACGCGCTGTTGCGGCTGGTCCGGCCGGAGCCGTCGGTGACGGTCAGCTTGACCTTGTATACGCCGAAGGCCGCGTAGGTGTGGCTCGGCTTCGCGCCGGTGCCGGTGGCGCCGTCGCCGAAGTCCCAGCCGTAGGTGAGGCCGGTGCCGCTGGACAGGCCGGCGTCGAAGGTGCAGGTACGGCCGCTGTTGTCGCAGCCGGCGACGAAGGTGGCGTCGGGTCCGGCGGCGCCGCCGGCCGGGAAGACCGCCGTGTTCGACAGGTCGAGGAGCGGTTCCTTGACGCCGTCGCCGGAGGTGTCGGTCCAGTTGGAGTTGCCCGCGTTGACGATGCGGTCGCGCACCGCGATCACTCCGGCCCGGTTGACCGGCTTGTTGGCGCCGCGGGTCAGCCAGGCGGCGGCCCCGGCCACGTGCGGGGCCGCCTGGGAGGTGCCGCTGTAGTTGGAGTACCCGCCGTTCTTGAAGGCGGACTGGATGCAGTCACCGGGCGCGGCGATGTCCACGCCCCGGCCGAAGTTGCTGCTCTTCCAGAGTGTGTCGTCCTTGTTGGTGTTGTTCTTGTTGCACCAGCCGAAGGTGCCGAGGCCGCCGGGCTTGCCGTCCGCGTCGCTCAGTGCGGAGACGGTGATCGCGTCGGGCACGTTCGCCGGGCTCTGGTTGGAGACGTCCCGGTGGTCGTTGCCCGCCGAGACCACGACGACGACGCCCTTGGCGATCGCCCGGTTCACCGCGTCCACGACCGGCGGCTCGGTGCCGTCGAAGCCGAGGCTGAGGTTGACCACCTCGATCTCGTCGGAGTGCGCGGTCACCCAGTCGATGCCGTTGACGATCTCCTCCGTGGAGCCCTCGCCCTCGCTGTTCAGCGACTTGACGGACCACAGCCGCGCGCCGGGGGCCACGCCCACGTAACCGATGCCGTTGTCCAGGCCGCCGACGATCCCGGCGACGTTGCTGCCGTGCCCGTTGTCGTCGACGCCGGCATTCTCCACACAGGAGGTGACGCCCACGCAGTTCACCCGGCGCACCACGTTCAGGTCCGGGTGGTAGTAGTCGATGCCCGAGTCGATGACCGCGACATCCACGTCGACCCGCTGGTCGAGACCGTCACCGACCTTCAGTCCGCTGTTGCCCGGGGCCAGGGTCCGGCCGGTGCCGTTGGGGGTGACCTGGCCGTGGGCGTGGGCGGTGGCACTCGGCTGCACGTACTTGACGGCCGGGTCGGCCCGCAGGGACCGCAGCGCGGAGGGCGTCAGATCGGCCGAGAAGCCGCTCAGCGCCGAGCGGTAGACCGCGCGGACGTCGGCCCCGCGGACGCCGTGGGCCACCGTGGCGGGGTCGGCCACGGCGCCGTCCTGCAGGACCACGATGTACTTCGAGGCGGGTTCCTCCGCAGCGGCCGGAGTGGCCCCTGCTCCTGCGACCGCTGCCAGCACCAGGCCGGCGAGTATCGCGGCGCGTTTCATGCTTCCTCCTTGTGGGGGACGGGAGTTGCCGAGAAGGCTAGAGCCGATTCCGGGGATTCGACCCACCGGTTTGCCGTCACTGGCGGGAACCCGACAGGCCGTCGGACAGCCCTCGCCGGGTCCCGGAACGCGCGGGGGCCGCGTCCCGTACGGCGGTGCTCCGCCGTACGGGACGCGGCCCCTGGGATGCCGGTCACGGAGCCGGCCCGGCAGGCCGGCTGGCCGTCAGGAGATCGAACAGGTCATGTAATACGGGTACTTGGTGCAGGTGACGGTCGCGGAGGCACTGCCGGTGCCGCCCTTGTCGTCGGTGACCGTCAGCGTGGTCCTGTACGTGCCGGAGGCGCTGTACGGGAAGGTGTGGCTGACGCTCTGGCCGCTGCCCGTGGTGCCGTCGCCGAAGTTCCAGCTGTACGACGCCAGCTTGCCGTCGGGGTCGTAGGAGCCCTCGGAGTCGAGCGAGCAGTTGCCGTTGACGGTGCAGAAGCCGCCGACCTTCGCCACCGGCCGGTCGTTGTGGTTGGGTGCGAGCAGCCGGAAGGTGGTCTGGTTGCGGCTGGTGCGGCCGGAGCCGTCGGTGACGGTCAGCTTGACGGTGTAGGTCCCGTACGCGGCGTAGGTGTGGCCGGGCTTGACGCCGGTGCCGGTGGTGCCGTCGCCGAAGTCCCAGCTGTAGCTCAGGCCGGTACCGCTGGTCAGGCCGGCGTCGAAGGTGCAGAGCCGGGTGGCCCGGTCGCAGTCCGGGACGAAGGTGGCATCGGGTCCGGCGGCACCGCCGGCCGGGAAGACCGCGGTGTTCGTCAGGTCCAGCAGGGGTTCCTTGACGCCGTCGCCGGAGTTGTCGGTCCAGTTGGAGTTGCCGGCGTTGACGATCCGGTCGCGGACGGCGATCACCCCGGCCCGGTTCACCGGCTTGGCGGCGCCGCGGGTCAGCCAGGCCGCGGCACCCGCGACGTGCGGGGCCGCCTGGGAGGTGCCGCTGTAGTTGGAGTAGCCGCCGTCCTTGAAGGCGGAGCGGATGCAGTCACCGGGAGCCGCGATGTCCACGCCCCGACCGAAGTTACTGAAGTTCGACAGGGCGTCGTCGGTGTTGGTGTTGTTCTTGTTGCACCAGGTGAAGGTGCCGAGGCCGCCGGGCTTGCCGTCCGCGTCGCTCAGCGAGGAGACGGTGATCGCGTCCGCCACGTTCGCCGGGCTCTGGTTGGCCACGTCCCGGCGGTCGTTGCCCGCCGAGACCACCACCACGACGCCCTTGGCGATAGCCCGGTTCACCGCGTCGTTGACGGCCTGGACGGTGCCGTTGAACCCGAGGCTGAGGTTGACCACCTCGATCTCGTCGGAGTGCGCGGTCACCCAGTCGATGCCGTTGACGATCTCCTCGGTGGAGCCGCTGCCCTTGCTGTTCAGCGACTTGACCGACCACAGGCGTGCGCCCGGGGCGACGCCCACGTAGCCGATGGCGTTGTCCAGTCCGCCGACGATCCCGGCCACGTTGCTGCCGTGCCCGTTGTCGTCCATGCCGGCGTTCTCCACGCAGGAGGTGACGGCCACGCAGTTCACCCGGCGCACCACGTTCAGGTCCGGGTGGGTGTAGTCGATGCCGGAGTCGATGACCGCGACGTCCACGTCGACCCGCTGGTCGAGGCCGTCACCGACCTTCAGCCCCGTGTTGGCAGTGGCGCCGATGCGGGCCGTGCCGTTCGGGACGGCCTGCCCGTGGGCGTGGGCGATGGCCGACGCCTCCACGTACTTGACGGCGGGGTTGGCGCGCAGGGCCGCCAGCGCGGAGGGCGTCAGATCGGCCGAGAAGCCGCTCAGCGCCGAGCGGTAGACCGAGCCGAGCCGTACGCCGTGGGCGGAGCGGGCGACCGTCGTGGGGTCGGCCGTCGCTCCCTCCTTGAGCACCACCACGTAGCGGGTGGTCTCCTGTTCGGCGGAGCCGCTGCCCTGCGCGGTGGCGGGGAGGGCTCCGGATCCGGCGACCGCTGCCAGCACCAGGCCGGCGACTATCGCGGTGCGCTTCATGCTTCCTCCTTGTGGGGGACGGGAGTTGCCGAGAAGGCTAGGGCCGAAATCCCGTCCCGGAGCGTCGGGTTACCGCCCCTGACGGGAACCCGACAGCACTCCACCCGCCCCGCGCGGGGGCCTACGATGCCCTGCGGAGGTCCGTCGCCCACGCCGGACCCCGTGGAACGCCGAGAGGGGGACCCGTGCTGAACGCGCTCGGAGTCTCGTCCCAGGAGGAGGCGCTCTACCGCGCCCTGCTGTTGCGCCCCGACCCGACCCTGGCCGAACTCGCCGAGAGCACCGGGGCCGAGCCGTCCCGGCTCAGGCGCCAGCTCAGGGAGCTGGAGGCCAAGGGGCTGGTCTCCCGCTCCCCCACCCGGCCCGTGCGCTTCCGCCCCGCACCGCCGGAACTGGCCGTCGAGGTGCTCGCGCTGAGCCTCCACCAGCGGATCGACCGGGCCCGGCTCGCCGCGGTCGAGCTCACCGACCTGTGGCGCAGCGGCCGCGCCGAGCACGAGCCGCCGGTGCAGATCGTCCAGGGCCGCGAGGCCAACACCCAGCACTTCCAGCAGGTCCAGCGGTCCACCCGGGAGGAGGTGCTGATCTTCGACATGCCGCCGTACGTGGAGGAGGGCATGGCCGCCCAGACCGACGTGCAGCTCGACCTCATGGAGCGGGGGGTGGTGTACCGCACGGTGTACGACCGCGGCGCGCTGGCCGAGCCCGAGCAGCTGGCGCTGGCCCGCCGTCTGACGCAGCGCGGGGAGCGCGCCCGGGTCGTCGACGGGCTGCCGATGAAGCTGCTGATCGCCGACCGCACCACCGCCCTGGTGCCCTTCGTCCTGGACGGCGAGCGGCAGACCGTCGTCCTGCGCAGCTCCCCGTTGCTGGACGGGCTGATCGCGCTGTTCGAGGCGCAGTGGGAGCGCGGCACCCCGCTGTGGGGCAGCGGTCGCCCGGCGGACGAACTCAGCCCGGAGGACGTCCAGTTGCTGGGCTACGCGGCCGCCGGGTACACCGACGAGATCATCGCCCGCAAGGTCGGCGTCAACAAGCGGACGGTGGAGCGGCGGATGCGCCGGCTGATGGACGCGCTCGGCGCCCGGACCAGGTTCCAGGCCGGGCTGCAGGCGGCCCGGCGCGGGCTGCTCGGCTGACACCGCGTCCGCGGCCCCGGTCATGCTCCTCGCCCGGGCCGCCGCCAGGGCGAGGAGCCACCCCGGAAGTGGCGTGCGCCACTACCCGAGGAGTCCTCTGCGGCCGGCCTGGAGCCCGGCCTGGAAGCGGGTGCGGGCACCGAGGACGTCCATCAGGTGCCGCATCCGCCGCTCCACCGTCCGTTTGCTGAGCCCGGTCCGGCGGGCGATCGACTCGTCCGTGCAGCCGGCCGCGGCGAAGCCGAGCATCTGCTCGTCCGAGGCGTCGAGCCCGCCCGCCGTCCGGGTCGACCACAGCGGGGTCGCGCGCTCCCACAGGGCCTCGAACAGCGCGATCAGGCCGTCGAGCAGGGGCGAGCGGTCGAGGACGACGCTCTGCCGCTCGCCGGCCAGGACGAAGGGCACCAGTCCGCTGCCGCGGTCGGTGATCAGCATCTTGAGCGGCACCCCGTCGAGCACCCGGGCCTGCTCGCCGTGCTGGGTCAGCCGGCGGACGCGTTCGAACTGGCCCGGCTCCTCCAGGGACCGCCGGTCGTAGACGGTCCGGTAGCGCACCCCGCGCGCCATCAGGTCCAGCTGGAGGCGGTACTGCGGCTCGACGCCCTCCTCGATGTACGGGGGCCGGTCCAGGGTCAGCACCTCCTCGGTGGCCGCGAGCTGGGTCTGCAGGTACCGCTGGGTGTTGGAGTCATGGCCGCCGACGACCTGGAGCGGCACCGAGCGCGCCCGCACCGAGGCCTCCCACAGCCCGGTCAGCTCCCCGGCCGCGAGGCGGGCCTGCTCGATCCGCTTGTGACGGTCGAGCGCCAGGATCTCGAAGGCCAGGTCGGGCGGTGCCGGCCGGTAGCGCACCGGCCGGGTCGGCGTCCTGCTGACCAGGCCCTTCTCCTCCAGGGCGCGCAGCCGCCGCGCGACACCGGAGGCGACGGCGCCGACCGCCGCGGCCAGCTCGGCGAGGGTGGGTTCGGCGAGGGTCAGCAGCGTCCTGTAGAGCTGCTCCTCGGTGTCGTTGATGCCGAACGGCGCCAGCATGTCTCTCCTGTCCTCCGGCTCCGCGACGCCGTGGCGCGGGCACGGCACCCCGCCACCGGCGGACGACGGGAGTGCGACGGCCGGCGTACGGGCGGCGCCGCGGAGCACCCGAAGACTAGGGCGGGCCGCCCGCGCGGGGAACGGTGGAAAACCGGCACCGCCGGTATCCCGACAGGCGGGCGGCCCGGGCCTGGCAGCCCGGCGGCCCGGGTCCGGCCTGCGCCGTGTGCGCACACCGGAGGGCCGTTGGCAATCGGGTGCCGCAGAACGTCCGGAATTCGATCGTGCGAGGAACAGTCGCTGAGCCTCAGTCAGTTGTACTTGCGGGTGCGCCTCGTGCGGCCCGCTACCGACATTCGAAGACCGACCAGGAGACAACTGTGCGCATCCTTTTTACCGGGCCCGGAGCACCCACCCACATGTTCCCGATGGTGCCGACCGCGCAGGCCCTGCGGGCCGCCGGGCACGACGTCCTGTTCGCCGTCCCGCAGCCGCTGGAGCAGATCCGGGCGACGGGCTTCCCGGTCGTCGAGATCGGCGACGGCAAGCCGCTGACGGAGTCCTTCCAGGCCGCCCTCGGCGAGGGGGCGCGCTACACCCGGCCCGACCTCACCCAGGACCAGATCCTCGACCTCGCCGGTGTCGGATTCGCCCACGCCTCGCGCTGCACCGTGGACGACCTGCTGGCCGT
Organism: Kitasatospora sp. NPDC004240; assembly: GCF_053603215.1. Classification (NCBI taxonomy): domain Bacteria; kingdom Bacillati; phylum Actinomycetota; class Actinomycetes; order Kitasatosporales; family Streptomycetaceae; genus Kitasatospora; species Kitasatospora sp. NPDC004240. The sequence continues at coordinate 6,723 of NZ_JBSGFD010000292.1, forward strand.
CGCCCGCGAGTGGCGGCCCGACCTGCTGGTCCACGACTCCTGTCTGGCCTCCGCCCAGCTGGTCGCCGCCGAGCTGGGGATCCCGGCGGCCCTGCACAACTTCGGCTTCAGCTCCGGCCTCGACCTCGCGGGCCGGCTGGCCGCCAACTTCACCGACGTCTACGAGGCGCACGGCGTGGCCAAGCCGGCCGACACCACCCCGCTGAACATCGTCCCCGCCTCGGCCGGCGGCGACCCGGGCGGCCTGCGGATGCGCTACCTGCCGTACAACGGCGGCGGTGTGGTGCCCGTCGAGCTGCTGCGCCGTGCCGACCGGCCGCGGGTCGCCGTCACCCTGGGCACCGTGGTCGCCCAGATCGAGGGCGTGGACGCGATCGGGCGGGTGATCGAGGCGGCCGGCTCGGTCGACGCCGAGTTCCTGATCGCCGTCGGCGGCGCCGACCTCTCCCACCTCGGTACGCTCCCGGCCAACGTGCGGCCGCTGCCGTGGGTCCCGCTGGCGGAGCTGCTGCGGGTCTGCGACGCGGTGGTCCACCACGGCGGCTCCGGCAGCTCCCTCACCGGACTCCAGGCGGGCATACCCCAGCTCGTCCTGCCTCAGGGCGCCGACAACTTCCTCGTCGCCGACACCCTGGTGGCGACCGGTGCCGGGCTGCGCGCCACCTCCGACGAGGTGGACACGGCCCTGCTCACCCGGCTGGCCACCGACCCGGCGCTGCGCGAGGCCGCCGTCCGCCTCAAGGGCGAGAACGACGCGCTGCCGACCCCGGCCGCGGTGGTGCCCGAGATCGAGGCGCTCGCGACCGCCGGTCGCTGACCCGTCGACGGACGTGCCGGGGGCGGCCCGCCGCGATGGCGGGC
>NZ_JBSGFD010000293.1:0-7459 GCF_053603215.1 Kitasatospora sp. NPDC004240
TCGCCAATGCTCCGCAGTGGCTCCCTCCTCCGCCTTGCGATGCACGCACCCCAACGCCGCGGCCTATCCGACAAGATCCACAAGACACGCCCTAGTCGTCGGCGCCGGTGGTGGCGCCGGCGGCGGCGGGCAGGACGGTGGGGGCCGGGGCGGCGGCTCTGCGGCGGCGGCCGGTGAGCGCCACGACCAGCAGGAAGCCGAACGCGAGCACGATCGGCACGGCGTGCGAGAAGCCGACCACCGTCAGCGGGCCGAACCGCTCCAGCAGTCCGGCGCTCAGCAGCATGCCGACGCCCATGCCGAGGCTCTCCGCGCTGGCGATCAGCCCGAAGGCCTGACCGCGCCGGTCGTCCTCGACGGCCTGGATCCGGGTGGTGTACGAGATCTCGGTGAAGCCGTCCGCCAGCCCGGCGCCGAGCGCGACCACCAGGAACAGCGGGGTGGGCAGGCCGGTGAAGGCGAGGATGAAGCAGGCCGACATCAGGGCGGTGCCCACCGCGAAGGCCCGTTCACCGGGCTCCTTGCCGCGCCCCAGCAGCAGCCGGGAGACCAGCTGGTGGGCGCCGAGGCTGCCGACCGCCCAGGTGGCCCAGAACAGGCCGAGCACACCGGCCGGGTTGTCCGGGTCGCTCTCGGTGGCGAACACCGGCAGACCGATGTTGTGCGCGGCCGAGCCGAAGGCGTCCACCAGCCGGATCGCGACCATGGCGCCGATCACCGGCAGGGCGCGCAGCAGCGCGAGCCCGGCCCAGCGTCCGGCCGGGGCGTCGGCGCCGTCCTTCGCCGGGGCCTCCCCGGCGGCCGCCGCGGCCTCGGGGCCCGCTGCCTCGGGGCCCGGCGCCTCGGGGTCCGGCGCCTCGGGGTCCGCGTCCGCCCGGGTGCGCAGCGGCAGCCGCAGCACCACCAGGCCGAACACCAGGAAGCTGGCGGCGTCGGTGAGCAGCGCGGCGTGGAACCCCGCCCAGGCGACCAGCACGCCCGCGGAGGCGAAGCCGAGCACCATCGCGGTCGAACGCCCGGTCACCAGGACGCCGTTGGCGCGGGCGCGGAGCTCCGGGCCGACCATCTCGGGGATGCTGCTGCGCAGGGCGACCGCGGAGAGCGTGCCGGCCGCGCCGAAGAGCAGGGCGAGCGGGTAGAGCACCGTGATCCGCAGGTGCTCGGGGGTGAGGGCCAGGCCGACGAGTCCGGCGGCCTGGGTGAAGGCGCAGGTGGTCATCAGCAGTTTGCGGTCGACGCGGCCGACGATCCGGCCGGCCAGCAGTCCGGCGCCGAAGCCGCCGAGCAGCCGCAGCGTCAGGTAGCCGGCCGTGCCGAGGGCGTTGCCGGCGGCCTCGTACGCGAAGAGGCTGAGCGCGACCATGTTGAGCTGGCTGCCGTAGCCGGAGACGGCGTCCCCGACGGCGAGCCGGTAGAAGGGCCTGGGCAGGGTGCTCGTGGCGCCGCCCGGGCCCGGAGTGTGGTCCTCCACGACAGCTCCGTTGCCATGTGACATTTCACTTTGATCCTAGGGCGCTGCCGTCGACGGGTACAAGGGGTGCGTCGCCCGACCGATGCGGCCTCATGACCATACGTCAGTACGCGGTCAAAGAGGAGTGGAGCGATCACTTCCGGCCACGGCGCCCGGGCCGCTCCCGCACCGATTCGGCCCCGGCCCCCGGAACGCTCCCGACCGGCTCCCCGGCGGCCGGTCCCCGTGGCGGAACCGAGGTGGCCGGGCGGTTACGATCGGTGAGGGCCGGGGGAGCCGCCGGAGAGAACCGGTGACCGCACGAGGACGACTTGGGAGAAGAGATGGTGCACGCACGCGCCGGACAGCCGGCGGAGCCGGGCGACCTGGTGGACGTGGCGAGGCTGGTGACCGCGTACTACACGCTGCACCCCGATCCGCGGGAGGTGGGGCAGCGGGTCGCGTTCGGCACCTCCGGTCACCGCGGCTCCTCGCTCGACACCGCCTTCAACGAGGACCACATCGCCGCCACCACCCAGGCGATCTGCGAGTACCGCGCCGCCCAGGGGATCACCGGGCCGCTGTTCCTCGGTGCCGACACCCACGCGCTCTCCGAGCCGGCCAGGGCCACCGCCGTCGAGGTGCTCGCCGCCAACGGCGTCACCGTGCTGCTCGACGGCGCCGACGGCTACACCCCCACCCCGGCCGTCTCGCACGCCATCCTCGCCCACAACCGCGCGAACCCGGCCGCCCGGGCCGACGGCATCGTGGTGACCCCCTCGCACAACCCGCCGGCCGACGGCGGCTTCAAGTACAACCCGCCGCACGGCGGCCCGGCCGGCTCCGACGCCACCGGCTGGATCCAGGACCGCGCCAACGAGCTGATCGCCGGCGGCCTGGCGGGCGTGCGCCGCATCCCGTACGCCCGGGCGCTCGCCGCCGACACCACCGGCCGCCACGACTTCCTCACCGCCTACGTCGAGGACCTGCCCTCGGTGCTGGACCTCGACGCGATCCGCTCCGCCGGGCTGCGCATCGGCGCGGACCCGCTGGGCGGCGCCTCGGTCGCGTACTGGGCGCGGATCGCCGAGACCCACCGGCTCGACCTGACCGTGGTCAACCCGGTGACCGACCCGGCCTGGCGGTTCATGACGCTGGACTGGGACGGCAAGATCCGGATGGACTGCTCCTCCCCGCACGCGATGGCCTCGCTGATCGGCCGCCGCGACGAGTACGCGATCGCCACCGGCAACGACGCCGACGCCGACCGGCACGGCATCGTCACCCCCGACGGCGGGCTGATGAACCCCAACCACTACCTGGCCGTCGCGATCGACTACCTCTACCGGCACCGTGAGGGCTGGCCGGAGCGGGCCGCCGTCGGCAAGACCCTGGTCTCCTCCGGCATGATCGACCGGGTCGCCGCCGAGCTGAAGCGCGACCTGGTCGAGGTGCCGGTCGGCTTCAAGTGGTTCGTCGACGGGCTGCTGGGCGGCTCGGTCGCCTTCGGCGGCGAGGAGTCCGCCGGGGCCTCGTTCCTGCGCCGCGACGGCGGGGTGTGGACCACCGACAAGGACGGCATCCTGCTGGCGCTGCTGGCCGCCGAGATCACCGCCGTCACCGGGCGGACCCCGAGCCAGTACTACGGCGAGCTCACCGAGCGCTTCGGCGCCCCCGCGTACGCCCGCGTCGACGCCCCGGCCGACCGCGAGCAGAAGGCGCTGCTGGGACGGCTCTCCGCCGAGCAGGTCACCGCCGACCGGCTCGCCGACGAGCCGATCACCGCCGTGCTCACCGAGGCCCCCGGCAACGGCGCCGCCATCGGCGGGGTCAAGGTGTGCACCGAGAACGCCTGGTTCGCGGCCCGGCCCTCCGGCACCGAGGACGTGTACAAGATCTACGCCGAGTCCTTCCACGGGCCGGAGCACCTGGCCCGGGTGCAGGAGGAGGCGCGCGAGCTGGTCAACGGCGTGCTCGGCGCGGCCGGCTGACGGCGGACGCCTGACGACGCGGGGTCGGTGACCGGGCTGCCCGGTCGGGTCACCGACCCCGCTGTGCCGTCCGCCCGCTGTGCCGTCCGTCCGCCGGGCCCCGCACGGCCCGGCGCGGCGGCTCAGCCGCGCGCGGTGCCGGCCGTCCGGGCCACGTCGGTGCGCAGCGCCGGCAGGTCCGCGTACATGACGCCGCCGGGGCAGTCGGTGGCCAGCCAGTCACGGTGACCGCTGATCATGTCGACCGGCCTGGTGACCCCGTTGACCGGGTTGACGAAGGTGACCCCGGCCTGCGGGTCCAGCCCGTGCGTGCGGCTCAGCACCGCGAGCAGCGCGGTCAGCGAGCGGCGGGCGGCCTCCGTCGGCCCCTGGGCGGTGAGAGTGCCGAGCAGGGCGACGCCGAGGTTGCCCGAGTTGAAGCCCGCCGTGTGGAAGGCGGTGACCAGCCTGCCGTCCGCGTCGTGCGCGGGCAGGCCGTCCTCGCCGGACCACCGGCCCTCGTAGATCCGGCCGGCCTCGTCGATCAGGAAGTGGTAGCCGATGTCACCCCAGTCCAGGGTGACCGCGTGGTACTCGTAGATCGCCCGGACGGTGGCGGCCGGGTCGGCGTCGGCGTTCGGGGTGTCCGTGTGGTGCACGGTCAGGGTCTGCAACGGGTAGTACTTCGCCGGTGAGTTCTCGACGCCGTTCTTGAACCGCTTGGACTCGTCGGCGCCCCAGGCCGCCCGCGACAGGTAGGTGACGCCGCAGAAGGTGACCGGTGTGGTGGGCGGGAGCTCGACCCGGCGGGACGGCCCGTGCACGGTGTCGATCGCGGCGGCCCGCAGCCCCTCCGCGCCGTCGGGCAGGCGCAGCTCGTACCCGGCGGCGCCGTCGGCGGCGACCAGCGCGGTGACGGCGGGGCCGGTGGCCGCCTCGTCCGGACCGCCCGCGCAGCCCGGCCGCAGGGCCTGCCACGCGCCGGGCGTGCCGTCCGCGCCGAGGAAGCGGATGGCGCCGCCGCGGTGCGGCCCGTTCCAGCCGATCGCGGCGTAGCGGATCGGGAAGTCGGCCCGGACCTCGGTGGCGGTCCCGCCGGCCGGGGCGCTGCTGCGGGTGGCGGGGACGTCCACCGCGGTCGGCGCCGCCGAGGTGGCCGGGGCGGCGGCGGGGCCCGTCGGGGCGGTGGCGGTGGCGGAGGTGGAAGCGGCTACGGCGGAGGTGGCCGGGGCGGCGGCGAGGGTCGCCGCCGTGGCACCTATCGCGCCGAGCACGGTGCGCCGGGAGACGGCGGGCCGTGCGGGGGAGGCCCGGTCGGGGATGGGCCGGGGATCGGTCAAGACGGCGGTCCTGTCTGTCAGGTGTGCGGGCAGCCGGGGGCCGCCGCATCGCCGCGCGCCCCCCACTGACGATCGGTCAGTCGGCGAATCTACCTGGTGAAACGGGACTGCCGGACAGGTTCGGTCATTTCCGGTCACACTTGAGCGGCGCGCTATGCTGTAAGGCATGGAAGACAGCATTGACCATTACGAGATCGAGGCCGGAGTCCCGGACGTCGACACCTTCCGGCGGCTGCGCACCGCCTCCGGGATGGCCGACCGCCCGGCGGAGGCGGTCGCGGCCGGGCTGCCCCACACCTGGCACGGCGTCCTCGTCCGGCACCTCGGGGAGACCGTCGGGATGGGCCGGGTGATCGGCGACGGCGGCTCGGTGTTCCAGCTCGTGGACATCTGTGTGCTGCCCGGGCACCAGGGTCTGGGCCTCGGCCGCCGGATCGTGGCCGCCCTGGTGGCGGAGCTGGAGCGGCGCGCCGTGCCGGGCGCCTATGTGTCCCTGATCGCCGACGGCGACGCCCGGCACCTCTACGGCAGGTACGGCTTCACGGAGACCGCGCCGGTCTCGGTGGGCATGCACCGGCTGGTCTGAGCCGCGCCCGCCGTGGGGTCGCCCTCCCGCCGGCCGGACGGCCACCGCGGGCCGGTTGTCGCGGGCCGGCCGCCGCCGGACGGCTACCGCCGGCCGGGCTCCTCGGCGTGGTCGCCGAGGGTGAGGAGGACCCGGCGCAGCAGGCCGGTGAGCTGGTCGCGTTCGGCGGCGGTGAGCCCGGTGAGCTGGCGCTCCTCGCCGGCGAGGTGGTGCTCGACGAGGCGGTCGGCCAGGTCGTGGCCGGCGTCGGTCAGGGAGATCAGCACCCGGCGGCGGTGGGCGGGGTCGACGGCCCGTTCGACCAGGCCCTTGCCCACCAGGTGGTCGATGCGGTTGGTGAGTGCCGCGGAGCTGACCATCGCGGCCGAACTGAGCTCCCCGGCGGTGAGGACGTGCGGCGGGCCGGAGCGCAGCAGGGTGGCCAGGACGTCGAACTCCCAGGGTTCGACGCCGTGGGCGGCCAGGTTCTCCTTGATCCCGCGCTCCAGCAGGCGTGAGGCGCGGGAGAGGCGGCCGATCACGGCCATGGGGGAGGTGTCCAGGTCGGGGCGGACCGCGCGCCACTGGGCGGTGATGCGGTCGACGCCGTCGTGCTGTGGCTGCTGTTCCGTCATGGCCTGGAGTCTAACATTTCGACGTGGAAGTGTTTGACATCGCGAATCGGGTCTGCCTATAGTTTCGACATCGAAATGTTCGACATAGGGGGGAACATCATGAAGGTCCTGCTCACCGGCGCCACCGGCTACATCGGCTCCGCCGTCACCGACCACCTCACCGCCGCCGGCCACCGGGTCGTCGCGCTCACCCGCGGCGCCGAACCGCAGCCCGGCCGGGGCTGGCACGCCCAGCTGGTCGGCGACACCGCCGACCCCTCCTCGCTGGCCGGTGTGGTCACCCCCGACATCGAGGCCGTGATCCACCTGGCCCCGCCGAGCGGCGACGCCGAGGTCGACACCGCCGTCATCGAGGCGCTCGCCACCCCGCTGCGCGGCACCGGCCGCCCCTTCGTCTACACCAGCGGCGTCTGGGTGCTCGGCGCCACCGGCGAGGCCCAGGAGGTCGGCGAGGACGCCCCGACCGACCCGATCGGCCTCGTCGGCTACCGCCCGCGGATCGAGCAGCGGGTGCTGGCCGAGGCCGCCGAGGGCGTGCGCGCGGTCGTCGTCCGGCCCGCCATCGTGTACGGCCGCGGCGGCGGCATCCCCGCCCTCCTGGTCGACCGGGCGCGGCAGCAGGGGGCGCCCGAGTACTACGGCGAGGAGGGCGTGCGCTGGCCGACCGTCCACGTGGACGACCTGGCCGAGCTGTTCGTGGCCGCCGCCGAGCGGGCCGGGGCCGGCACCGTCTGGCACGGCGTCGGCGAGTCGGCCGTCCCGGTCCGGGACATCGCCCGCGCCGCCGGCCGCGCCGCCGGGGTGCTCGCCGCCCCGCACGCCGTGCCGGCGGAGCAGGTTGCCGACGTCTTCGGCCCGCTCTTCGCGGACGCGCTCGCCCTCGACCAGAGCGTCAGCGGCGCCGCCGCCCGTACCGCCCTCGGCTGGCAGCCGGCCCGGCCGGGCGTGGTGGCCGAGCTGGTGTCGGGCTCGTACCGGCCGGTGGAGGTGTTCGGCGCCCCCGAGGGCCCGGAGGCCGACGCCGAGGTGGCCGCGATCCGCCGCCTGGTCGCCGAGGTCGAGCACGCCCAGCAGAACGAGCTGGTCGACCGGTTCCTGGGCGTCTTCCGCCGCGAGGACCCGGTGTGGACCACCGGCCACGGCAAGCGCCTGTCGGGCTTCGAGGAGATCGAGGCCTTCACCCGCAAGGTGCTGCCCGGGGCGACGGCCGAGTCCACCGCCGTCTACGACGTCGAGCGCGTGCTGTTCCTGCGCCCCGACGTGGCCGCGGTGAACGTCCGTCAGCAGCCCGTCCGCCACGACGGCAGCCGGATCGCCGACCGGCCCGAGGGCCGCCCGTTCTACATCCTGGTCAAGGAGGACGGCGCCTGGCGCGTCGGCGCCGCCCAGAACACCGTCGCGGTCGACTGACCCACCGGTACCCCCGCACCCCCACCCGGCCGGCCCGGCGGCACACCCGCCCCGGGCCGGCGGGGGCGTGCGGGCCCGGACGGGGGTCG
>NZ_JBSGFD010000294.1:0-7392 GCF_053603215.1 Kitasatospora sp. NPDC004240
CAGCCGCGGCCCGACGGGCTCAGCCGCGGCGCGCGCGCCTCGCCAGGGTGATCGCGGCCGCGCCGACCGCCAGCAGACCGGCGCCCAGGGCGGTCGGCAGGCCGACGTCCGGGGCACCGGTGTCGGCGAGCTCGACATCACCGGTGGCCGCCGCCGGGGCCACCGTGGGCGTCGCCGTGACGGCCGCCGCCGGGACGACCGCCGGAGCCGTGGTGGTGGGCGCCGGGGCCGTCGCGGTCGGTGCCGGGACGTTCGGGTCCACGCACGCGGGGGCGCCCGCGACCGCCGTCGAGACGACCTTCCGCTCGATCCAGAAGAGCGACTCGTCGGGGCCGGCGAAGGCCCCGAAGCCGAGCGTGGCGTCGGCCGAGGTCTTGAAGTTCGCGCCCAGCGTGATCCGTGCGTTGAGCACCCGGTCGTCCACCGGGCCGGTGCCGTACTTCGCCAGGTCGATGTCCCGCTCGTCCCAGCCGCGGGCCGCCAGGCCCACCCCGTGCCAGCTGCCGTCCTTGGGGTCCTGGAGCTCCAGCCGGACATCGCAGGCGGCCGGGCCGTCCATCGAGCCGTGCCCCTGACCGGCCCAGAGGAAGAAGAGCGCCCGGCCGAGGTGCCAGTCGAACTTGTTCGCGGTCCTGATGGACACCGTGAACGGGTGCGCCCTGCCGTCGGCCGGGATCGCCTCGGGCAGACCGCTGATCGTCGTGGTGAGGCCGGTGGTCGTGACCGACGCGTCGGCCCGCGCCGTCCAGTTCTTGGCCTGGCCGTCCTTGTCGAGCGTCGGCGCCAGGAAGGCCTGCAGCCCGACGTTGAAGATCGGCCCCACGTGCGTGGACTGCAGCAGCTTGAACCGGAGCTTGTAGGTGTGCGACGAGTGCGGCTTCAGCTCCACCGCGGCGCCGGTCAGGTCGGTGGCCACACCCTGGTACCCCTCAGGACTGGCCCCGAGGTACTGGGCCACGAGCTTCACCGGCTGCCAGGTGCCGGACGCGCCGTCCGCGTACTCCGCGGCGACCTGGTCCAGTCCGAGCATCTGGCTGCCGAAGTAGAGCAGGACGTGCTGCTCGGTGACCGGCGCGTCCGCGTCGTTCCTGACCGTCACCGTGCCCTCGGACCAGCTGCCACCGGCCTCGACCGAGGTGAACCCGCCGAGCCGGATAGTGGGCTCGGCGCCGCTCCCGGCCGCCTGCGCGGGCAGGGTGAGTGCCAGCGGCGAAGCCACCAGCGCCGCGGCCAGCATTGCATGACGAAGTCTCACATCAGCCCCCAAAGAGATGAATTGCCGCGAACTCCGAGCGGCAGCACGTGGATTCCCCCCATCGTGCGGGCGCAGACTATCCGATCGCCGGCGCCCGGACGGCCCGCACCCCGCCTCACCGCCCGGGCCGCGTCCGGTTAGGAAGCGTCCGGGTAGGTGGCGTCGGTCGCGGCGCGGACGAAGGCTCGGATGAGTTCGGTGGTGCCGGACTCGCGCCAGACCAGGCCGCGCTCGATCGGCGCCGCGTCCTCGATCGGGACGTAGGCGACGTCCGGGCGCGGGTAGTAGCGCCGGGAGTGCTCGCCGACCGGGAGCACGCCCCGGCCCAGGGCCACCAGGGTGAGCATCTCGGAGAAGGTGCTGCCCGTCGGCCCCTCGGGGACCGGGCGTCCGGACGGGGTACGGTCGGGGGTGCGGTCCCGTTTGAAGGCGGCCGAGGTGACCGCGGGGTACTGCACCACCGGGTGGTCGGCCAGCACCTCCAGCGAGACCGACCCCGCCCCGGCCAGCGGGTGCCCGGCGGCCACCGCCAGGACCCGGCGCTCGGTCATCAGCACCGGGCCGTTGGCCATGCCGTCGAACGGGAAGGCGGCGAGGAGCAGGTCGATCGAGCCGTCCTCCAGGCTCGGACGGGAGGTGGACAGCTGCACCTCGCGGACCTCGACCCGGCAGCCGGGGTGCCGCTCGGTGAACAGCCGTACCGCCCCGAGCAGTACGGTCGCCGTCCACTCGCCCAGGAACGCCACCCTCAGCTCACCGGTCACCCCGCGGCCGGCGTCCACCGCGCGGCGCAGCGACTCCTCGATCCCGCCCACCAGCGGCGCCAGCTCGTCCGCCAGCCGCCGGCCGATCGCGGTGGGGGCGACGGTCCGGCTGGTACGGTCGAACAGGCGGGCGCCGATCCGGCGCTCCAGCTTCCCGATCACCTGGCTGACCCGCCCGGTGGTGACGCCCAGCCGCTCGGCGGTCCGGCCGAAGTGCAGCTCCTCGGCGAGCGTCAGGAACGCCTCGATCTCGTACCGCTCCCACATGCGCGCACCCCCGATCGTTAAGTGTGGGTCAACGATCGTAGTGCAGGTCCGCGTTGATGATGATCGCCGGACAGCGGATCGTGGAAGGCGTCAGCAGGACCCTCACCACCCGGGAGCCCACCATGGCCGCCGTCCGCGTCAAGGCCTTCGACCACCTCGTGCTCAACGTCGAGGACGTCGAGCGTTCGCTGGAGTTCTACCTCGGCCTGCTCGGCCTGGAGCCGGTCCGGGTCGAGGAGTGGCGTGCGGGCGAGGTCTCGTTCCCCTCGGTCCGGGTCAACGTGCACACCATCATCGACCTGTTCGCCCGCCCCCGGAACGCGTCCAACGTCGACCACATCTGTCTCGCCGTCGAGCCCCTGGACTGGCAGGAGGTCGTCGACTCCGGCGTCTTCACCGTCCTCGACGGCCCCGGCCCCCGCTTCGGCGCCCGCGGCACCGGCACCTCCCTCTACGTCCAGGACCCCGACGGCAACACCGTCGAACTCCGCTGGTACCCCGAGGACGTCCAGGACGCCACCGGCTCCTGACCCGCACCGGCCGGACCGGTGCGCAGGACGGGGCGCCGCCCCGGAACGGCTCCGGGGCGGCGCCTCACGTGCGGACCGGCCGGCCGACGTGGAGACGGACCCGGCCGCCCCGGGTGGCGGACCCTCGGCCCCGGCCCGCCACGGCGCTCAGGCCCGGGCGCGCGTGTTCGTGCCGTTCAGACAGAGCGCGATGTTACGGACCGCGGCGGTGAGCTCCTCGATCACCCGTGCGGCCTGCTCCGCGTTGTGGAAGGCCGGAGCGCCACCGGCCAGAGGGGCGAGGGCTCCCGTGAGCCCCAGCACCGCGTCGAGGCCCTCGGGCGGGGCGGGGGGCTGTGCGGGGGGCTGTGCGGCGACGGCGGGAGGCTCCGGCTGCGCCGGGTAGCCGACGGGCACCTGGTCGGCGGCGGGGGGCTGGTGAACGGCGGGGGGCTGGTGGACGGGGGCGGGCGGGGGTTCCGGCGGCGCGGCGGCGGCCGACGGGGGATTCGCCTCGGACATCGCGTACTGCCCTTGTGTCGTCGAGGAGAAACCGTTCGCCACCGGAAGCTCCTGGGCCGGCTTCCCGCGCTCCGGCGCGTGCCTCGTCCGCGGCAGCGAGAGGTTCCCCTCCACCGGGAACATCAGGTCGGGAGCGGGCCGGGCCGCGTGTGCGGCGTACCCGGCCTTCCACTGCATACGGTAGTAGTCGACCTGGTCGGCGCAGGCACTGCGGGCGTGGAAGACCGCGCTGCCGTACCCCAGTTCGGGGTACCAGAGGTTCGGGCCGGGGAAGCGCACCGTCCGCACCCGGGGCTTGATGAACTCCGCACAGCCCATGCAGCAGTCGGGCGGGACGATGAGGGCGACACCGCCGCTGCGCTCCGGCCGCCGGGGGCCGCCGTCCCAGCGGTACTCCCCGTTGCGGCAGGGCGGCAGTTCACCGCAGGTGCGGCAGATGGCGTAGTGCTCCGGGAGGACCGGCCAGTCGTGGCTGGCCGGCGCGCACCAGTGCTTCGGCGTGGAGCGGGGGAAGTTGTCGTTCCGCAGGACCAGGACCACGGGCCGCTTGTAGAAGTCGGCCCGCTCGGGGGTCAACGTGGTCGCCTGACCGTTCGCGCCGTAGAGGTTCTCGGAGTGCCTCCACAGCTCAACGTGGTCACGCCAGGCCTTCCGGTAGGACTCGGGCCACTCACGCTCGGGGTACTCGCGGACCTCCAGGAGCTGCCAGGGCTGCCGGTCCAGGACGACGGTCTGCCCCACTTCCAGACTGGCGGAGGAAAGACTGTCGTCACCGTGCTCGGACAGGTCCGTCGAACCGATACGACCGGGCTGATCGGGGAGCCGCTCACGAACATGCATGCCCATACTCCTCGACGTCGAGACAACTATGGCCATCACTTGGATAGTTCCTGACATTCTGAAGCTTTTCGGGCGATACACGACTCTGACACGCGCACGAACCGGCCGCGCACGCCATACAGCCCAACGCCCGCCGTTGACCCGGCCACTGGCCTCAGGCCCGGGAAATGCCCGAAGTCGGCGCCGGGGAAGCGCCGTTCGGGGACGAGTCAGTCGCCGGGGCAAAGGGCCCGGTCCGAACCCGCCCACCCCACCCTCGGCAACTGTCTGAGGTCCCGGACTGCTTGACCCCTCCGCCCGCCCTCACCGCGCCCGACCACGGCCCAGCGCAAGCCAGTTGATCGTTCTGATCACCCATCGGAAAATCACCCTCCGATATATAAGACCAACAGCACCTTTGAATATGGCAGCGTCCGACCAGGACCGAGCCGGAAAACGCCGGACGCCGCTCCCGGAGGTCAGCCTCCGTGAGCGGCGTCCGGTACAGCCGCGTGCGTGCGTCAGTCCGCCAGCGGCAGGTACACCCGGTTGCCCTGGGCGGCGAACTCGGCGGACTTCTCGGCCATGCCGGCGAGGGCGTCGGAGTCGAAGGCCGTGGCCACCGCCGTCGAACCGTCGCCGTGCTCGTCGCGGATCTTCTGGGAGATCTTCATCGAGCAGAACTTCGGGCCGCACATCGAGCAGAAGTGCGCCGTCTTGGCGGGCTCGGCGGGGAGGGTCTCGTCATGGAAGTCGCGGGCCGTCTCCGGGTCGAGGGCCAGGTTGAACTGGTCCTCCCAGCGGAACTCGAAGCGGGCGTCGGAGAGGGCGTCGTCCCAGGCCTGGGCGCCGGGGTGGCCCTTGGCCAGGTCGGCGGCGTGGGCGGCGATCTTGTAGGTGATCACGCCGGTCTTGACGTCGTCCCGGTTGGGCAGGCCCAGGTGCTCCTTGGGCGTGACGTAGCAGAGCATCGCCGTGCCCCACCAGGCGATCATCGCGGCGCCGATGCCCGAGGTGATGTGGTCGTAGCCGGGGGCGACGTCCGTGGTCAGCGGGCCGAGGGTGTAGAACGGCGCCTCGTCGCAGATCTCCTTCTGGAGATCCATGTTCTCCTTGATCTTGTTCATCGGGACGTGGCCCGGACCCTCGATCATCACCTGGACGTCCCGCTCGCGCGCGATCCGGCCCAGCTCGCCGAGGGTCTGCAGCTCGGCGAACTGCGCCTCGTCGTTGGCGTCCGCGATGGAGCCCGGCCGCAGGCCGTCACCCAGCGAGAAGGTGACGTCGTAGGAGGCGAGGATGTCGCAGAGCTCCTCGAAGTTGGTGTAGAGGAAGTTCTCCTCGTGGTGCGCCAGGCACCAGGCCGCCATGATCGAGCCGCCGCGCGAGACGATGCCGGTCTTGCGACGGGCCGTCATCGGCACGTACCGCAGCAGCACGCCGGCGTGCACGGTCATGTAGTCGACGCCCTGCTCGCACTGCTCGATGATGGTGTCGCGGTAGACGTCCCAGCTCAGCTCCTCGGCCTTGCCGTCGACCTTCTCCAGCGCCTGGTAGAGCGGCACGGTGCCGATCGGCACGGGGGAGTTGCGCAGGATCCACTCGCGGGTGGTGTGGATGTTGCGGCCGGTGGAGAGGTCCATGACCGTGTCGGCGCCCCAGCGGGTCGCCCAGGTCATCTTCTCCACCTCCTCCTCGATGGACGAGGTGACGGCCGAGTTGCCGATGTTGGCGTTGATCTTCACCAGGAAGTTGGTGCCGATGATGGCCGGCTCGACCTCGGGGTGGTTGACGTTCACCGGGATGACCGCGCGGCCGCGCGCCACCTCGTCGCGCACGTACTCGGCCTCCAGGCCCTCGCGCAGCGCCACGAACTCCATCTCCGGCGTCACGATGCCGCGCTTGGCGTACGCGAGCTGGGTGACCGCCGTGCCGTCGCGGCCGCGCAGCGGGCGGCGCGGACGGCCGGGGAAGACCGCGTCGAGGTTGCGGAGGTTCCCGCCGCGGGGCGAGGTGTGCTTGATCCCGTCGTCCTCGGGGCGGGCCTCGCGGCCGTCGTACTCCTCGACGTCGCCGCGTTGGCGGATCCACGCGTCGCGCAGGGCGGGCAGGCCGCGCCGCACGTCGGGCTCGTAGGCGGGGTCGGTGTACGGGCCGGAGGTGTCGTACAGCGGGACGGTCCGGCCGTTGGTCAGCAGGACCTCTCGGTACGGGGCGCGCAGGTCGGGGCGGGAGCCCTCGCGGTAGGCCTTGCGCCAGGCGGGGGTCGGGTAGCCGGTGGAGGCGCTGCTCACGGAGGTCCGCCCGTCGTCCGTGGTCCGGGCAGACGTCGGCTGTGCGTCAAACGTGGTCATCAGACCTTCTTCTCCCTACGCCGGCATTACCCGGTCAGGTTCCTGCGGTCGACGCAGCGGTGGGTACGTACACCGACGTACCGTTCAGCGCCCTCTCAGCCCGGTGCTCCGAGCTCCCGTGTCCGCAGGCGGTGTTGCCTGCGCATGACGTCCAACACCGTAGCGAGCCGATCGCCGCAGGTCCAGAGGGTGTCCACGACGGCGCTCGCGCAGTGTCACCGGGCCGGACCGGCAGGAGGGCGAACAGGCCCGGCCGGACGCGATACTGCTGGGCGAGGTGCCGCTGGCCGGCCGCTCACGCAAGCCCGACCGCCGGGCCGGCGCCGAACACCGCTCCCGGGAGCCCGCCCGATGACACCGACCACCCCGACCGACCCCGCCACCGCGGTCTGCCCGGTGACCGCGCCCGCCGCCTCCCGCGCCGCCCGCCGCCGGGACCGCCGGGTCTACCTGCGCGGCCACCCGGTGCTGTTCGCGCTGCTCTGCGCCACCCGCCGCCGCCCGGTGCTGCGGCTGGGCCGAACGGTGCTGGTGCACGACCCGGACGCCTACCGCGAGGTGCTCACCCGGGTCCCGCTGGACCGCACCGCGCCCGGCACCACCGGTGGCGCCGCCGCCGGACTCACCGACGGCGGGCTGCTGTTCGACCAGGACGGCGGCGAGCACCGGGCCGCCCGCCGGGCCCTGGCCGGGGAGCTCAACGCGAGCGGACTGGAGCGGCTGCGGCCGCTGTGGCAGGCCGTGCTCGCCGAACGGGTCCCCGCCCTCGCCCACGGCGATCTCGAACTGGTCTCCCTCGCCCGGGAGTTGGCCGGGGTCACCACCGCCGCGCTGACCGGCTGCCCGGCCGGCCCGCACGAGCTGGCCCGCGCCGCCGCCGAGGCAGCCGCGGCCGCCGCCCG
>NZ_JBSGFD010000295.1:0-7308 GCF_053603215.1 Kitasatospora sp. NPDC004240
GCCGCGCCGTCGGCCCCCGCGACCACGCCGGGCGCCGCACCGAGCCAGAGCGCGGGCGCCCCGGCCACCGGCCAGCAGGGCGAGCTGCCCGGCCTGACCGAGGAGGAGCGCAAGAAGGCCGACTCCTGCCCCAAGCCGTGACGACCAGAGACTGGCCCGTACGCGGGCCCGTCGGCCGTCAGGGAGCGGCCATCACGTGAGCACCTTCGACCTGAGCAGCGGCTCCGACAGCCGGTCCGGCGAGAGCCGCCCCGCCGGCGTGCCCGGCGACCGCGCCTCGTCCCGGCGCCGGGGCAACACCACGATCTCCCCGCAGGGCACCCCGAACCGGCGCAACACCGAGCTGGCCATGCTGGCCTTCGCGGTGCTGCTGCCGGTCCTCGCGTACGCCAACGTGGGCCTGGCGATAGACGGGTCGCTGCCGGCCGGCATGCTGGGCTACGGCCTGGGCATGGGGGCGCTCGCCCTGGTCGCGCACCTGCTGATGCGCCGCTTCGCGCCGTACGCGGACCCGCTGATGCTGCCGATCGCCACCCTGCTCAACGGGCTCGGCGTGGTGATGATCTGGCGCCTCGACAAGGCCGGGGGCCTGCTGCGGAACAACTTCCCCGCCGCCGCCAACCAGCTGATGTGGTCGGGTCTCGGCATCGCCTTCTTCCTCTGCGTGATGGTCTTCCTGAAGGACCACCGCATCCTGCAGCGCTACACGTACATCTCGATGGCGGTGGCCCTGGTGCTGCTCGCGGCGCCGGCCTTCTTCCCGGCCCGCGAGGAGGACTTCGGCGCCAAGATCTGGATCCGCTTCGGCGCGTTCTCGATCCAGCCCGGCGAGTTCGCCAAGATCATCCTGACCGTCTTCTTCGCCGGCTACCTGATGGTCAAACGGGACGCGCTGGCGCTGGCCAGCCGCCGCTTCATGGGGCTCTACCTCCCGCGCGGGCGCGACCTCGGGCCGATCATCGTGATCTGGCTGCTCAGCCTCCTGATCCTGATCTTCGAGAACGACCTCGGCTCCTCCTTCCTGTTCTTCGGCCTCTTCGTGGTGATGCTGTACGTCGCCACCGAGCGCACCAGCTGGATCGTCTTCGGCCTGCTGATGTCGATCGGCGGTGCGATCGCGGTCGCCTCGACGGCGAGCCACGTCAAGATCCGCATCGACGCCTGGCTCCACCCGATGTCCGCCTTCGACTGCGCGGCGAAGGCCGCGGAGGCCGGGGTGGTGAGGAACTGCGGCAGCGACCAGATCGGCCAGGCCCTGATGGGCATGGGCTCCGGCGGGGTCACCGGCGAGGGGCTCGGCCAGGGCCGCTCCTGGCTGATCGGCTTCGCCGCCAAGAGCGACTTCATCCTCGGCTCGTTCGGCGAGGAACTCGGTCTCTGCGGCCTGATGGCGATCTTCATGCTGTACGGCCTGCTGGTCCAGCGCGGCCTGCGCACCGCCGTCGCCGCCCGCGACCCCTTCGGCAAGCTGTTCGCCGTCGGCCTCTCCTCGGCCCTGGCCCTCCAGGTCTTCGTGGTCGCCGGCGGCGTCACCGGCCTGATCCCGCTGACCGGTATGACCATGCCGTTCATGGCCCAGGGCGGATCCTCGGTGGTCGCCAACTGGGCGCTGATCGCCATCCTGCTGAAGATCAGCGACAGCGCCCGCCGACCGGGGGCCGAACCCGCCCCGGCCACCGAGAACCAGGGGGGACCCGACCGATGAACAAGCCGATCCGCAGGGTCTCCATCTTCTGCCTGGTCCTGATCCTCGCCCTGATGGTGCGCACCAACTGGGTCCAGGGCGTCCAGGCCGAGTCCTGGGCGAGCAACAAGTACAACAAGCGCGAGACCTTCGACCGCTACGCCTACCCGCGCGGCAACATCATCGTCGGCGGCGAACGGGTCACCAACTCCGACTTCGTCAACGGCCTGCGCTTCAAGTACAAGCGCTCCTGGGTCGACGGCCCGATGTACGCCCCGGTCACCGGCTACTCCTCGCAGTCCTTCGGCAGCAGCCAACTGGAGTCCCTGCACGACGGCGTCCTGGCCGGCACCGACGACCGGCTGTTCTTCCGCAACACCCTGGACATGCTCACCGGGGAGCAGAAGCGCGGCGGCGACGTCGTCACCACCATCGACGCCAAGGTCCAGAAGGCCGCGTACGAGGGCCTGGGCAACAAGAAGGGCGCCGTGGTCGCGCTCGACCCGCGCACCGGCGCCATCCTTGCCCTGGTCTCCACGCCGTCCTACGACCCCGGCACCTTCGCCGGCAGCGAGGGCGGCGACCAGAAGGCCTGGGCCGGCCTCCAGGCCGACCCGAACAAGCCGCTGCTCAACCGCGCGCTCCGGCAGACCTACCCGCCGGGCTCGACGTTCAAGCTGGTCACCGCCGCCGCCGCGTTCGAGAACGGCCTCTACAAGAACGTCGACGACGTGACCGAGACGCCGGAGCCGTACATCCTGCCCGGCACCAGCTTCGAGCTGAAGAACGAGAGCCCGAACGAGCAGTGCAAGAACGCCACCCTCAAGTCGGGCATGGACCAGTCCTGCAACACCGTGTACGGCAAGATCGGCGCCGACCTGGGCAAGGACAAGATGCGTGAGCAGGCCGAGAAGTTCGGGTTCAACAAGACCGTGAACATCCCGATCCGCGCCGAGAACAGCGTCTACCCGGCCAACTCCACCAAGGACGGCACCGCGCTCGACGCGATCGGCCAGCACGACACCCGCGCCACCCCGCTGCAGGTCGCCATGGTCTCCGCCGCGATCGCCAACAACGGCAACCTGATGGAGCCCTACCTGGTCGCCGAGGAGCGTTCGGCCTCGCTGACCACCATCTCCAAGCACAGCGAGAAGCAGTTCTCCCAGCCGATCAGCCCGGCCACCGCGCAGAAGCTCCAGGAGATGATGGTCTCCGTGGTCGAGCACGGTACCGGCACCAAGGCCCAGATCCCCGGCCTGACCGTCGGCGGCAAGACCGGCACCGCCCAGCACGGCGAGAACAACTCCGGACTGCCGTACGCCTGGTTCACCTCCTACGCCAAGGCCTCCGACGGCCGGATGGTCGCGGTCGCGGTGGTGGTCGAGGACGGCTCCGACAAGCGCGACGGCATCAGCGGCGGCCGGCTGGCCGCGCCGATCGCCAAGTCGGTGATGCAGGCGGCCCTGGGCCAGTGACGGCCGGGTTCCCCGGCGCGGCAAGTGCGGCGAATGTCACGATCGGCACCCCTGTCCGGATACCGGTCTGATATCGGCCGGCGGCCGACTCCGGTCCCGCGCGGTGCGACCGGTAGCGTATCCGCAAGCAGCGGGTGTGCCCGTTGCCCGTCCACGGTCGTCCGTGGGTCCCGGCCGCGAGAACCGACGGCGGCCGGGGCGGCGTCACACACAGCGTGCGGGGACACCTACGTCACAACCTCACCGGCCGGTGAGGGAGAGGGTCGGAACTATGGAAGAGCCTCGTCGCCTAGGCGGCAGGTACGAGCTCGGCGGCGTCCTCGGACGCGGCGGCATGGCCGAGGTGTACCTCGCCCATGACACCCGGCTCGGCCGTTCCGTCGCAGTGAAGACGCTCCGGGCCGACATGGCCCGCGATCCGTCCTTCCAGGCCCGCTTCCGCCGGGAGGCGCAGTCCGCCGCCTCGCTGAACCACCCCGCGATCGTCGCCGTGTACGACACCGGCGAGGACTACATCGACGGCATCTCCATCCCGTACATCGTGATGGAGTACGTCGAGGGGTCGACGCTGCGCGAGCTGCTGCACTCCGGGCGCCGGCTGCTGCCCGAGCGGGCGCTGGAGATGACCATCGGCATCCTCCAGGCGCTGGAGTACTCGCACCGGGCCGGCATCGTCCACCGCGACATCAAGCCCGCCAACGTGATGCTGACCCGGCAGGGCAACGTCAAGGTGATGGACTTCGGCATCGCCCGCGCGATGGGCGACGCCGGGATGACCATGACGCAGACCTCGGCCGTCATCGGCACCGCCCAGTACCTCTCCCCCGAGCAGGCCAAGGGCGAGACCGTCGACGCCCGCTCGGACCTCTACTCCACCGGCTGCCTGCTGTACGAGCTGCTGACCGTGCGCCCGCCGTTCGTCGGCGACTCGCCGGTCGCGGTGGCCTACCAGCACGTCCGGGAGGAGGCCCAGCCGCCGTCCGCCTTCGACCCCGAGGTGCGTCCCGAGGTCGACGCGATCGTGCTGAAGGCGCTGGCCAAGGAGCGGGACCACCGCTACCAGAGCGCCGACGAGATGCGCGACGACATCGAGCGCTTCCTGGACGGCCTGCCGGTCGCCGCCGCCCAGCAGGCCGCCTACGGCATGGGCGCGGCCGGGTACGGCTACGACCAGAACGGCTACCCGCAGCAGCACGACCCGTACGGCGCGACCAACGTGCTGCCGCAGCAGCCGGCCGGCGTCGGCGGACCCACCACGGTGCTGCCGCAGGTCGGCGCCCAGCCGGGCTACGGCCCGCAGGGCGGCTACCAGGACGACGGCTACGGCCAGACCCACGCGGGCGGCCCCGGCGGCAACGACGGGTACGACGACGGCTACGGCGGCCGTGCCGGGCGCCGCGGCGAGGGGCCGCCGAAGAAGAGCAACACCTCCTGGATCGTGCTGGCGGTCGCCGCCGTGCTGGTCCTGGTCGGCACCTTCTTCGTGGCACAGGCGATGTTCAACAACGGCGGCGGCGGCGACAAGAAGGGCGGCACCAAGATCACCGCCCCCAACCTGGTCGGCAAGAGCCTCGCGGAGGCCAAGACCACGGCCGCCGCGGCCGGGTCCAAGCTGGTGGTCACCGAGGGCGAGAAGGTCGCCTGCCCGGACGCCGCCATCAAGAAGGACCAGGTCTGCAACCAGGACCCGGCGGTCGGCAGCCCGGTGGCCGAGGCCGGCACCATCACCGTGCGGCTCTCCTCCGGCCCGGCCAAGGCCACCATGCCGACCGTGACCGGCAAGACCAAGGAGGCCGCCCTCAAGGCGCTCGCCGAGGCCGGCTTCACCAACGTGGCGCAGCCGGAGTACAAGGACGACGACAACGCCCCGCAGGATCAGGTCATCGGGCAGGACCCGGCGGCCGGCGCCCCCGCCGACCCGCAGCAGCAGGTCAAGCTGACGATCTCGCAGGGCAAGTCGAAGGTCACCGTCCCCGGCGTGGTCGGCAAGACCAAGGACGAGGCGCAGTCGCAGCTGGAGACCCTCGGCCTGCAGGTCGACTCCTCCAGGACCACCCCGGCCACCGACCCGTCCAAGGTCGGCACGGTCGCCAGCCAGTCGGCCCCGGCCAACAGCAAGGTCGCGCCGAACACCAAGATCGTCCTGACGATCTACAAGGCGGCCGAGAAGCCCGTCGTCCCGCCGCTGCAGAACGTGACCCTCAAGGAGGCCGCGAAGCAGCTCAAGGACATGGGGCTGAACTACACCGTGATGTTCGGCCCGCAGGACCCGAACGCCATCGTGATCAACTCGCTGCCGCCGGCCGGCACCACCATGGAGACCGGCCAGTCGGTCACCCTGACGACCCGCCCGGCGGACAAGCCGGACCCGTCGCCCAGCCGCGGCAACAACTAGGCCCGCAGAAGCCGGAGGGGCCGTCCGCACCGTGGTGGTGCGGACGGCCCCTCCGTCGTCCCGCCCGCGGGATCAGCCCCGCAGCTCGGGCGGGGGAGTGCGGCGCGCGTCCACCGGGTCGACCCGCACCAGGCTGCCCCAGACCGCCATCCGGTACCGCGAGGTGTAGACGGGGGTGCAGGTGGTCAGCGTGATGTAGCGGCCCGGGGCGGTGTAGCCGGAGCCCTTGGGGACCGGGGCGACCACGCCGGTGTCGTACTTGGAGGTCTCCGCCAGGGTGCTGTCGACCCGGTAGACGTACCACTTGTCCCTGGTCTCCACCACGATCGCGTCGCCCTTGCCGACCGCGTCCAGGTCGTGGAACTTGGCGCCGTGGCCGTCCCGGTGCGCGGCGAGTGCGAAGTTGCCGCTCTCGTCCCAGGGCATCGCCGCGCGGTACGGCTGCTCGTACACCCCGGCGACGCCCTCGGCCAGGGTGTCGGTGTCGGTGCCCATCCGGATCAGCACCTGGTAGCCCCTGCCCATCGCCGGGACGTGCAGGAAGCCGACCGCCTCCCCCGCCGCGGGCGGCCGGGCGGGCGTCCCGCCCGCGGGGGCGGCGCCGGCCGTGGGCGACGGGCCCGGGCGCGCGGGGGCGGGGGTCGGGGGGACGGCCGGGCCGGAGACGGCCCAGGACTCGCGCAGGGCGTCCGAGGCGCGGGCCGCGGAACGGTCGGCGAGGACGTCGGTCCACCAGAGCGAGTACGCCACGAAGAGCCCCAGGACCAGGCCCATGGTGATCAGCAGCTCGCCGAACACCCCGATCGCGGCCAGCAGGGCGCCCTTGACGCCCCGGTCGCGCCGGGCGGGCCCGGCGGGCCCCGGGCGGTCCGGAGCGGGCGGTGGGAAGGCCTCCTCGGCCGGTTCGGTGTCCGGGCCGGACCGCTTCAACGTGCTCGTCCCCCTCCGTGGCCGCCAGGGCCGGTGTCAGCCGGCCTTGAGCGCGTCGGGCTTGCCCTGGCTGCGCGGCCGTTCCTCGGACAGTTTGCCAAAGACGATCAACCGGTACTTGGAGCTGAACTCCGGGGTGCAGGTGGTCAGCGTGATGTAGCGGCCGGGGCCGGAGTACCCGGCGCCCTTGGGGACCTTCTGGATCACGCTCACGTTCGACGGCGGGGTCTCCGGGATGCCGCCGGTCACCTCGTAGGTGAAGTACGCGGTCGCGGTCTCCACCACGATCTTGTCGCCCTTGGCCAGGTGGTTGATCCGCCGGAACGGCTCGCCGTGGGTGTTGCGGTGCGCGGCGAGCGCGAAGTTGCCCTCCTTGTCGGCGGGCATCCCGGTGCCGGCGTAGTGCCCCACCAGGCCCTTGTCGAGCACCTTGTCCTTGGAGGTGCCCTCGGCGATCGGGAACTTCTCCCCCAGCTTGGGCAGGTGGATGATCGCGAAGCCCTTGCCCGGCTCGAAGGTCTCCGGCTTGTTCGGGTCCTGGCCCGGCTGCCCGTTCGCCCCGGTCTGCGGCCCGGCGTCGAACTGCTGCTCCAGCTGGTCGCGCGCGCCGTCCGCGGCGTCCATCGCCTGCACGTTGGTCCACCACAGCTGGTACGAGACGAACAGCAGCATCACCACGCCGAGCGTGATGCACAGCTCGCCGACCGAGCGCGCGGCCACCACGACGGGCGACTCCTTGGGCCGTCCCCGGCCGGCCCGGCCGCCCCCGCGGCGGCCAGATCGTCGGCACCCTCGACTACGCGGCCCCCGAGCAGATCTCCGGC
>NZ_JBSGFD010000296.1:0-7263 GCF_053603215.1 Kitasatospora sp. NPDC004240
CGCGAGAAGTCGGCGGGTCCGACTTCTCGCGCGGGTGGCGGGTGGCGGGTGGCGGGTGGGGGCAGGTGGTCGGTTGCCGTGGGCCCCTGGGGGCGGGGTATGTAGACCGGTCGTCATATTCGGTCTTCGGGCGGCCGATCTGTAGACCGGTCTACCTATTCGCGCTGCGCCCGCCGTCGGCGGTTCTTCCGGACGGCGCCGGCGGCGATCAGGGCGATCAGCGCCCCGGCGGCGAACAGGCCGATGTCCGGGCCGCTGCCACCGCTGCCACCGCTACTGGTGTTGTTGGCCCCGGCGCCGGTGCTGGTGCCGGCGTCGGGGCCGCTGGGTGTGGTGGCCGGACGGGCGGCGCCCAACTGTTCGCCGCAGCCGGCCCGCGGGTAGCCGGCGATGGCGCAGAGCAGGCCGTTGGTGTCGTACCGCAGCGGCCGGGCGACCGTGGCCAGGACCTCGCCGGAGGTCGCGCGGGGCGGTACGGAGGCACAGACGGACCGCTGCGCCGGCGGGTTCTCGCCGGACGGAGCGTCGGCGGCGGTGCCGAAGTCCAGCACCACGGCGACCCGCTTGCGGCCGGCCTGTTCCGGGGTGCCCGCGCAGATGGCGGCGAAGTCACCGGGCACGCCGGGCCGCGCCGCGTCCTGCCCGCCGTCCGGACTGACCGCGAAGCGCCAGCCGTCCACACCGCCGTCCTGCGGGACGTACAGCGAGGGTCCCTGTTGCTGGTACGTCCACGCGTTGTCCGCCCACTTCCAGAACGACCAGTAGCGGTAGCCGGCGGCCTGGGCGGGTGCCACGGAGAGCGCGAACAGTCCGGCGAGGGCGACCAGGACGAGGGCGGCGCGCCCACGCCTGGAATATGTAGACCGGTCTACCGGGGCTGGCCGCGCGACGGCAGCCGGCCGCCCCGAATATGTAGACCGGTCTACCGAAGTCGGCCACGCCCCGGCAGTACGCCGCACAAAATATGCAGACCGGTCTACCGAGTAAGCGCTCGCCCCACCCGCCCGACTCCGGGAATATGACGACCGGTCTACATATCGCAACCCGCGGCTGCCCGCCGGGCGGGTGCCCGCCCGGGTGGGGCGGGCACCCCGCGGTGCCGAGGTCACAGCTTGGCGCCGCGCTTGCGCTGGAGGCTCAGCAGCAGGCCGCCGCCGATGCCGATCAGCAGGCCGACGCCGATCAGCCAGAACGTGGAGCTGTCCCCGTCGTCCTCCTTCTTCTCCGCCGGCGCGGAGGCCGCGCTGCCCGAAGCGCTCCCGGAGGCCGCCGGCCCGCCGGTGGCCGCCTTGGGGGCCGGGCCGAGGGCGGTCAGCTGCTGCACCAGGTTGGCGCCGCCGAAGTCGGCGGGGTTGCGCTGGGCGGCCTGGGCGACCAGCACCAGGGTGGCCGTGGCGGCCGCGTCGGTGCCGCCCTTGGTCCAGGTGCCGCCCTCCTTGGCGAGCCAGTCCACCGGGCCGGCCGCCTGCTGCGGGTGCCCGCTCTGCACCAGGCCGAGCGCTCCCCAGGCGGTGCCCGTGTAGTCGGGCATCGGGTCGGCGCCCGGGAGGGTCATGGTGAGGTGCTGTCCGCCCGTCGCGAACTGCGCGGTCAGGTGGGCGGCCACGGCCTCCGCCGAGTCCGCGCGCGGGACCCCGGCCTGCCCGGCGCCCGCGGCGGGGGCGGTGGTGCACGGCAGCGCCTTGGGCGCGGCGTCCACCCGGTTGGTGTTGGTGACGGGCAGCTTGCCGCCCGCCGCGGCGAGGGCCGCCTGGCCGGTGGCGAGGCCGTTGGGGGCGAGCGTGCCGTCCGGGGCGGGCTGGTACGCGAAGGCACCGCGCTGCTCGGCGGGGACGGCGCAGCCGAGCTGGTAGAGCGCCAGCCCGTCGTACGCGTTCTTGCCGGCCTTGGCGACCGAGGCCGGGTCGGTCTTCGCGGCGATCAGGGCGTTGACCGCAAGTCCGGTGGAGTTGGCGTCACCGGGGTTGCCGGGGTTGTAGGCCCAGCTGCCGTCCGCGTTCTGGGTGGTCTTGAGCCACTGGACACCCTTGTCGACGGCGTCCTGGTGGCCGCCGAGCGCGATCAGGGCCTGGACGGCGACGGCGGTGGCGTTGCTGTCCTCGGTCGCCGGGTCGCAGGCGGCGGCGGTGTCGGCCCGGAACGAGGGCCACCCGCCGTCGGCGCACTGCTGGCCGGTGAGCCAGGAGACCGCGGAGTCGGCCGGTACGACCTTGGCGCCGGCCAGCGCGGTCAGGGCAAGCGACTGGCGCCACACCCCGTCGTACGTGGGGTCGCCCTTGCCGTACAGGCCGGCCGGTACGGCCGCGGTGGTCGGCGAGGGCGCGGCGGCGGCCGGGGCGGGGGGCGTGCTGGGGGCGGGGCTGTCCGCGAAGGCGGGGGCGGCGGTGGCGCCGGCGACCCCGGCCAGCAGCGCGGCGGACACGGCGGCGGCGCCCAGGCGGGCGGCGGTGAGCATGGTGGAGGTGAGCCTTTCGGTGAGCGGTGCGGTGGCCCTGGCGGGGGCCGGCCCGTAGACCTCGACGGTTCCGGACGGCGGGTGCTGTCCGGTGCGGCCGCTCGCCCCTTCCCGGGCGGTCCGGCTCACCCGGCCGACCGGCGCGTACGCGGCCGGGGGCGGGTTCACGGTTGCGGGTCAGCGCCGGATTCGCGCCGGCTTTCCCCGGGAGGAGGCGGATGCAGTTGTCGTGACGCCCGTCGACTCTAGCCGTCCCGACGCGGTGCCCCACGCGCCCCTCGCCCGCCGCCTCCCGCCCGCCGCGCCGCCCGTCCGCCCACCCCCACCCGTGCCGCCCACCCTGGAGTAGAACCTGTTCCACTCCGCCGCGCCCCGAACGCCCGAACGCCCGCCCCGAACGCCCGCACGTCCGTACACCCGCCCCGCACGCCCGCCCCGCCCCACCCCACCCCGTCCGCGCCCCCTACCCCAGGGTGAGCAGCCGCGCCGCCGTGTGCAGGTCGGCCCGGACCTCCGCGATCGACGCACGCCCCGACAGCCAGGCCACCAGCGCCGAGTGCCAGGTGTGCTCGATGACCCGGACGGCGGCACGCTGGCTCTCGGTGGGTGGCCCCGACTGGCCGATGGCGTCCAGGATGAGCTGTGCCGTGAGCCCGCTGACGAGGTCGACCTCGGCGCTCACCGAGCGGTCCGCGAAGGACAGCGCCCGGACCATGGCCTCGGCCAGCAGCGGTTCGCGCTGCAGCGCGTGGAAGGCCCGGGTCAGCGTCTCGGCCACCCGCAGGGCCGGGTCCTGCTCGGCCGGCGGATGGCGCCGCACCTGCTCCTGGAGCCCCTGGAGCTGCTCCTGCATGACCGCGACCAGCAGGTGGACCTTGGACGGGAAGTACCGGTACAGCGTGCCGAGCGCGACCTGCGCGCTCTCGGCGACCTCGCGCATCTGCACCGCCTCGTACCCGCCGCGCCCGGCCAGCGCGGTCGCGGCCCGCAGGATGCCCCGGCGCCGTTCGGCCTGCCGCGCGGTCAGCGCCGGCTCGCCCGGTACCGCAGTGGCAGGAGCGGTGGCCGGAGCGGCCGCAGGAGCGGTGACGGGAGCGCCGGACGCGTGGGCGGCGGCGGGAGTGACGGCGGGCGCGGCGGGGCGCGCGACGGCGGGGGTGGCGGGCCGCGCGGGGTTCGCTGACGACGGCAAGGAGGCTCCCGGGTCGAGTGGCGTGAATCACCAGCCCTGACTCCTGACCCAAAGCTACGGGCCGGTATCTTCGAGGTCTCTCATTGTTCACATGCTCACTGGCGAGCTCCACCACCACACTGAAACCTGATCCACTTC
This sequence comes from Kitasatospora sp. NPDC004240, assembly GCF_053603215.1. NCBI lineage: Bacteria > Bacillati > Actinomycetota > Actinomycetes > Kitasatosporales > Streptomycetaceae > Kitasatospora > Kitasatospora sp. NPDC004240. The sequence goes on from NZ_JBSGFD010000296.1 coordinate 3,786, forward strand.
GGCGACGGCGCCCGCCCCCCGGGAGCCGTGACGGGCGGGAGCCGCAGCGCGACCGCCGGGCCGTCGCAGAGCAGCCACCGGGCCGCCACAGAGCCACCACAGATAGGGGCCGAGGATGACCGCGCAACCGTTGCGGATCGCCCTGTTGTCCTACCGCGGCGACCCGTTCTGCGGCGGCCAGGGCGTGTACGTACGGCACCTGTCGCGCGAACTCGCCCGTCTGGGCCACCACGTGGACGTGATCGGCGCCCAGCCGTACCCGGTGCTGGACGAGGTCGACGGACCCGGTTCGGTGCGCCTGGTCGAGCTGCCCAGCCTGGACCTCTACCGCGCCGACGACCCCTTCCGCACCCCGGAGGCCCACGAGTACCGAGGGCCGGTCGACGTGCTGGAGTTCGCCACCATGCGCACCGGCGGCTTCCCCGAGCCGCTGACCTTCTCGCTGCGCGCCCGCCGGTACCTGGCCCGCCACAAGGGCCGCTACGACGTGGTCCACGACAACCAGACCCTCGGCTACGGCCTGCTCGGCCTGGCCCGGCACGGGTTCCCGCTGGTCACCACGGTCCATCACCCGATCACCGTGGACCGGCGGTTGGAGCTGGACGCGGCGACCACCCGGCTCAAGCGCCTCTCGCTGCGCCGCTGGTACGCCTTCACCCGGATGCAGCGCCGGGTCGCCGCCCGGCTGGACCACATCCTCACCGTCTCCGGCAGCTCCGCCAAGGAGATCGCCGAGCACCTGGGCGCCGCGCCCGGCGCGATCTCGGTGGTCCCGATCGGCGCCGACACCCGGCTCTGGTCGCCCTCCGAGGAGGTCGCCCGGGTGCCCGGGCGGATCGTCACCACGTCGAGCGCGGACGTCCCGCTCAAGGGCCTGGTGCACCTGGTCGAGGCGCTGGCCAAGGTCCGTACCGAGCGGGACGCCCACCTGGTGGTGGTCGGCAAGCCGCAGAAGGAGGACGGGCCGGTCACCGAGGCGGTGCGGCGCTTCGGGCTGGAGTCGCACATCGAGTTCCGCAGCGGGCTGAGCGACCGGGAGCTGGTCGACCTGTACCGCTCCGCCGAGGTGGCCTGCGTGCCGTCGTTGTACGAGGGCTTCTCGCTGCCCGCCGCCGAGGCGATGGCCACCGGCACGCCGCTGGTCGCCACCACCGGCGGGGCGATCCCCGAGGTCGCCGGCCCGGACGGCGAGACCTGCCTCGCGGTGCCGCCGGGCGACGCGGGGGCCCTGGCGGCGGCGCTGGGCCGGCTGCTGGACGATCCCGCGCTGCGGACGACGCTCGGCGCGGCCGGCCGGGAGCGGGTGCTGGCCCGGTTCACCTGGGAGAAGGCCGCCGAGCTGACCGTGGAGGCCTACCGGGCGGCGCTCGCCACCGGAGTGGGGCGCCGGGCGAGGTCCGGACCGGGCTGGCGCTACGTCGCGTGATCTCCTGCGGCGTCGCCGGGCCCGGTCGGGTGCCCGGGGGCGCCGCCCGTTTCTCCTGGCGTTCCGTCGGCCCTCACCGACGGACCGTCAAGAACGTTCAACCCAAAGGAATGGGAGCCAGCAGTGCTGACCGTCGATTTCTCGCGCTTCCCGCTCGCCCCCGGCGACCGGGTGCTCGACCTGGGCTGCGGCGGGGGCCGGCACGCGTTCGAGTGCTACCGGCGCGGTGCCAATGTGATCGCCCTCGACCAGAACGCCGAGGAGATCGCCGAGGTCAAGAAGTGGTTCGCGGCCATGGAGCAGGCCGGTGAGGCCCCCGAGGGCGCGTCGGCGGTCGCGATGGAGGGCAACGCGCTGGCCCTGCCGTTCGAGGACGAGTACTTCGACAAGATCATCATTTCCGAGGTGATGGAGCACATCCCCGACGACAAGGGCGTGCTCAACGAGATGTTCCGGGTGCTCAAGCCCGGCGGCCTGCTCGCCGTCACCGTGCCGCGCTGGCTGCCCGAGAAGATCTGCTGGGCGCTCTCCGACGAGTACCACGAGGTCGAGGGCGGCCACATCCGCATCTACCGCGGCGACGAGCTGCTCGACCGGCTCAAGGACGCCGGGCTGGAGCCGTACGGCACCCACCACGCGCACGCCCTGCACGCGCCGTACTGGTGGATCAAGTGCGCGGTCGGCGTGGACAACGACCAGGCGCTGCCGGTGAAGGCCTACCACAAGCTGCTGGTCTGGGACATCGTCGGCACCCCGGTGATCAGCACCCTCACCCGGGCCGCCGAGAAGGCGCTCAACCCGGTCATCGGCAAGAGCTTCGTCGCCTACGCCTCGAAGCCCAACCGCGCAGCGGGCGGGGCGGCGTGACCGCGGCCGTCCCCGAGGCGCTGCTGCTGGACGGGGTGCTCGACGCCGAGCAGGCCGCCGAGACGGTCCGCAGCATCCTCACCGAGCAGCGGCCGGACGGGGCGATCCCGTGGTTCGTCGGCCACCACCTCGACCCCTGGGACCACACCGAGGCCGCGATGGCCCTGGACACCGCCGGCGAGCACGCCGCCGCCGAGGCCGCGTACCGGTGGCTGGCCGCCAACCAGAACCCGGACGGGTCCTGGTACGCCGCGTACGCCTACGGCAGGCCCGGCGTGGACGGCGTGGACGGCGCGGACGCCCCGGTCGACGGGAGCGTCTGCGACGCGTCGAAGGAGACCAACTTCTGCGCGTACGTGGCCGTCGGCGTCTGGCACCACCACCTCAGCACCGGCGACGACGCCTTCCTGGAGTGGATCTGGCCCGTCGTCCGGCGCGCGCTGGACTTCATCGTCGGCCTGCGCCTGCCCGGCGGTCCGATCGCCTGGCGGCTGGACGAGGACGGCACCGCGCCCCAGGAGGCGCTGCTCACCGGTTCGTCCAGCATCCTGCACGCGCTGCGCTGCGGGCTGGCCATCGCCGACTACCTGGAGGAGCCGCAGCCCGACTGGGAGCTCGCCGCCGGGCGGCTGCGGCACGCCATCGCGCACCACCCCGAGCGGTTCCTCGACAAGGACCGCTTCTCGATGGACTGGTACTACCCGGTGCTCGGCACCGCGCTGCGCGGTCCGGCCGCGCTGGAGCGGATCGAGCGCGACTGGGAGCGCTTCGTCGTCCCCGGCCTGGGCGTGCGCTGCGTCAGCGACCGTCCCTGGGTCACCGGCGGCGAGAGCGCGGAACTCGCGCTCGCGCTCTGGGCGGTGGGGGAGTCCGACCGGGCGGTGGAGATCCTGCGCTGGATCCAGAAGCACCTGCGGCACACCGACGGTTCGTACTGGACCGGGTACGTCTTCGAGGACGACGCCATCTGGCCCGAGGAGCGCACCACCTGGACGTCCGGCGCGCTGCTGCTGGCGGTCGCGGCGCTCGGCGGCGACCCGGCGACGGTGACCGTCTTCGGCGGCGACCAGCTGCCGGCCGGCCTGGTGGTCCAGGACTGCTGCTGAGCCCGTGAGGGCCGCCCCGCCCCGCCCTGCCCGGCCACGGCGGGGCGGGGCGGCGGGAGGACGCCGAAGGGCGGCGGGG
>NZ_JBSGFD010000297.1:0-7185 GCF_053603215.1 Kitasatospora sp. NPDC004240
GCCGCCCTCGCCCAGGCCGACCTCGGCCTCGCCATGGGCACCGGCACCGACGCCGCCATCGAGGCCGGCGACCTCACCCTGGTCCGCGGCGACCTCACCGCCGCCGCCGACGCCATCCGCCTCTCCCGCCGCACCCTCGCCACCATCAAGGGCAACCTCTTCTGGGCCTTCGCCTACAACGTGGCGGCGATCCCGCTCGCCGCGGCCGGTCTGCTCAACCCGGTGGTCGCCGGGGCCGCGATGGCCTTCTCCTCGCTGTTCGTGGTCACCAACAGCCTGCGCCTGCGCCGGTTCACCGCCGCCTGAGGCACCCGCACGCGAGAGGGGCCCGTACGGATCCGTACGGGCCCCTCTCGCGTACTGCCGCTAGCGGCCCAGCAGTTCACCGCCGTTGCAGTGCAGGATCTCGCCGGTGATGAAGCCGGCCTCCGGCGAGGCCAGGAAGTAGACGGCCGCGGCGACCTCGCCGGTCTCGCCGATCCGGCCGAGCAGGGTCCGGGACGCCCGGCGGGCCACCTCGGCGTCGTCCAGGCGCGGGCCGAAGAACTCGGTGCCGGCCACCGTGCCGGGGGCGACGATGTTGGCGGTGATGCCCGAGGGGCCGAGCTGGGCCGCCAGGAAGTGGTTCCAGGCGTGCAGCGAGGCCTTGGCCGCCCCGAAGGAGCCGGCCCCGCGCAGCGCCGCGATCGAGCTGATGGTGACGACCCGACCGGAGCCGGGGGTGAGCCGGTCGCGGATCGACTCGGTGAGCAGGACCACGGTCAGCACGTTGCGCTCGAAGTCGCCGCGCCAGCGGGCGAGCAGCGCGTGCGGGCCGGCGCCGATCACGGTCTCGCGGCTGCCGGCGTTGTTCACCAGCACGTCGATCCGCTCGGGCAGGACCGCCAGGGCGTCCTCCACGGCGTCCGGGTCGGCCAGGTCGCAGACCAGCGGGGTGACGTTCGGGCCGAGGTCGGCGGCGGCCCGCTCCAGCACCGCCCGGCGGCGCCCGACGATCACGACCTGTTCGCCCGCCTCGGCGAACCGCCGCGCCACCTCGTACCCGATCCCCGTGCCACCACCGGTGACGACGACGTTCCTGGTCATCTGCGCACTCCCTCCCCAGTTGCCGCCGCCACGCCCGAGAGTGCGGGCGGTCCGTACCGGAATGCCACGATTCCTATCACGCTCGGTTGCCGCGACAGTGGGGAGGGTGACGTCGGGCCCGGGGAAAGGTGTGATATGGGCCGGGAACGACGCGCACACGGAGCGTGGCGAGAGGCAGCTCACACCCCCCGGGCGTAACTTCTCGCACCGTGATACGTCTTAGGTTGGTAGTACGGCGGTTTTGCCGGTCGGCGACGTGTGGAACGGCTTCACGTCACCGCGCCGGCGACACTGCCGTCGACGGGGCTCCGGCGGGCCCCGGGTCGGTCGCCGACTTTTCCCTCGGCGGCCTTCGCGCACGGCGCCGGGGTGTGGCGGGTCAGGGACGCTTTGAGCGGCCGTCCAGGGCTGCGGCACCGCCCCGGAGTCGTGCGCCGCACAACAGACGTTCCAGGGGACGGCTCCCCGGGAACGGCGAAGGGCCCGGCCGCGTACTGCGGCCGGGCCCTTCTCGCAGGGCCTGCGGCGCCGGGGGGCGCCTCTCGGGGGTCGCCGGACCCCCGGTCGTCAGCGGGCGTCGATCGCCACGTAGTCGCGGATCGCGGTGCCGGTGTAGATCTGGCGCGGACGGCCGATCCGGCTGGTCGGGTCGTTGATCATCTCGTGCCAGTGGGCGATCCAGCCGGGCAGCCGGCCGAGGGCGAACAGCACGGTGAACATGCTGGTCGGGAAGCCCATGGCGCGGTAGATCAGACCGGTGTAGAAGTCCACGTTCGGGTAGAGCTTGCGCGAGATGAAGAAGTCGTCGTTGAGCGCGTGCTCCTCCAGCTTCAGCGCGATGTCGAGCAGTTCGTCGGCCTTGCCGAGCTGGCTCAGCACCTCGTGCGCCAGGCCCTTGACCTGCGCGGCACGCGGGTCGAACGCCTTGTACACGCGGTGGCCGAAGCCCATCAGCTTGACGCCGGCCTCGCGGTTCTTCACCTTGCGGATGAAGGCGTCGACGTCGCCGCCGTCCTTCTGGATGCTCTCCAGCATCTCCAGCACGGCCTGGTTGGCGCCGCCGTGCAGCGGGCCCCAGAGCGCCGAGATGCCGGCCGAGATGGAGGCGAACAGGTTGGCGTGGCTGGAGCCGACCAGGCGGACCGTGGAGGTCGAGCAGTTCTGCTCGTGGTCCGCGTGCAGGATCAGCAGCTTGTCCAGCGCGTTGACGATGACCGGGTTGATCTCGTAGTCCTCCGCGGGGACCGCGAAGGTCATCCGCAGGAAGTTCTCGACGTAGCTCAGGTCGTTGCGCGGGTAGACGAAGGGCTGGCCCATCGCCTTCTTGTACGCGTACGCGGCGATCGTCGGAAGCTTCGCCAGCAGGCGGACCGTCGACAGGTGCCGCTGGGCGGCGTCGAACGGGTTGTGGCTCTCCGGGTAGAAGGTCGACAGCGCACCGACCACCGAGGACAGCATGGCCATCGGGTGGGCGTCCCGCGGGAAGCCCTGGAAGAAGCGCTTGACGTCCTCGTGCAGCAGGGTGTGCTGGGTGATCTCGGTGTTGAACGCCGACAGCTGGTCGGCCGTCGGGAGCTCGCCGTTGATCAGGAGGTACGCGGTCTCGATGAACCCGCCCTGGCCGGCGAGCTGCTCGATCGGGTAGCCGCGGTACCGCAGGATGCCGTTGTCGCCGTCCACGAAGGTGATCGCGGACTTGTAGGCGGCGGTGTTGCCGAAGCCGTTGTCCAGGGTGACCAGGCCGGTCTGCGGGAGCAGCTTCGAGATGTCGAAGCCGGCGTTGCCCGCAGTGCTCTCGACGACGGGGTACTCGTACTCGCCGTCCTGGTACCGCAGTACTACCGAGTTGTCGCTCACGTCTTCCTCACCGACGAAATGAATCCTCTTCCAAAGGTGCCCTGACTGTCTCTACCATCCCCCATCCGGAGGACAGCCGCGCACCCGGGGTGGCCCGAAAGAGCCCGCCCCTACAAAACCCGCCGCCGTGTCCGGTACGAACCGGACAAGATCGGCATCATCCTAGGCTCTGCCCTAAATCTCTTCACGTCAAGAGAACCTTAGAGGCAACCATCCCGTTGGAGAATCATCCAGTCGCCAGCCGGAAATCCAGTGCGGCGTGCCTCCGACCTGCGCTGACGGCTCGAACGGCCTGTGCGATCGCCTTGCGTGACCCGACCAGCACAACCAGTTTCCGCGCCCTGGTCACAGCCGTGTAGAGCAGATTCCGTTGGAGCATCGTCCAGGCGGACGTGGTGACCGGAATCACCACGACGGGGTACTCGCTGCCCTGCGAGCGGTGGATCGTCACCGCGTACGCGTGGGTCAGCTCGTCCAGCTCGTCGAAGTCGTACGGCACCTCCTCGTCCTCGTCGGTGAGCACGGTCAGCCGCTGGTCGTCCACGCTGAGCGCGGTCACCACCCCCACCGTCCCGTTGAAGACGCCGTTGCGCCCCTTGTCGTAGTTGTTCCGGATCTGGGTGACCTTGTCCCCCACCCGAAACGTGCGGCCGCCGAACCGCCGCTCCGCCAACCCCTCCCGGGCCGGCGTCACCGCCGCCTGCAGCAGCGTGTTCAGGTTGCCCGCGCCCGCCGGCCCGCGGTGCATCGGCGCCAGCACCTGCACGTCCCGGCGGGGATCGAAACCGAAGCGCTGCGGGATCCGCCGCGCCACCACGTCCACCGTCAGCCCCGCCGCCCGCTCGACGTCGTCCTCCACGAACAGGAAGAAGTCCGACAGGCCCTCGGTCAGCGGCGGCAGCCCCTCGTTGATCCGGTGCGCGTTGACCACCACGCCCGACTGCTGCGCCTGCCGGAAGATCCTGGTCAGCCGTACCGACGGGATCGGGCCGCCCTCCGCGAGCAGGTCCCGCAGCACCTCGCCGGCCCCCACCGACGGCAGCTGGTCCACGTCCCCCACGAACAGCAGGTGCGCCCCCGGCGCCACCGCCTTGACCAGCTTGTTCGCCAGGATGAGGTCCAGCATCGAGGCCTCGTCCACCACCACCAGGTCCGCGTCCAGCGGCCGGTCCCGGTCGTACGCGGCGTCACCGCCCGGCCGCAGCTCCAGCAGCCGGTGCACCGTCGAGGCCTCCACCCCGGTCAGCTCCGACAACCGCTTCGCCGCCCGCCCGGTCGGCGCCGCCAGCACCACCTTCGCCCGCTTCGCCAGCGCCAGCGTGACGATCGACTTCACCGTGAACGACTTGCCGCACCCCGGGCCGCCCGTCAGCACCGCGACCTTCTCGGTCAGCGCCAGCCGCACCGACTGCTCCTGCTCGGGCGCCAGCTCCGCCCCCGTCCGCTTCGCCAGCCAGCCCAGCGCCGCCGGCCAGTCCACGTCCGCGAACCAGGGCATCCGGTCCGCCTCCGCCCGCAGCAGCCGCAGCAGCTGGTTGGCCAGCGAGATCTCCGCCCGGTGGAACGGCACCAGGTACACCGCCGTGATCGGCTCCCCGCCCTCCCCCGGCACCTGCTCGCGCACCACGCCCTCCGCCGCGACCAGCTCCGCCAGGCAGTCGATCACCAGCCCGACGTCCACCTGCAGCAGCTTCACCCCGTCCGCGATCAGCCGCTCCTCCGGCAGGTAGCAGTGCCCCTGGTCGCTGCTCTGCGACAGCGCGTACTGCAGGCCCGCCTTCACCCGCTCCGGGCTGTCGTGCGGTATCCCCACCGCCTGCGCGATCCGGTCCGCCGTCAGGAACCCGATGCCCCACACATCGGACGCCAGCCGGTACGGCTCGTTCTTCACCACCCCGATCGAGGAGTCCTGGTACTGCTTGTAGATCCGCACCGCCAGCGAGGTCGACACCCCGACGCCCTGCAGGAAGACCATCACCTCCTTGATGGCCTTCTGCTCCTCCCAGGCCGCAGCGATGCTCTTCGTCCGCTTCGGCCCCAGCCCCGGCACCTCGATCAGCCGGCCCGGCTCGTTCTCGATCACCTCCAGGGTGTCCACCCCGAACCGCTCGACGATCCGCTCCGCGAACCGCGGCCCGATCCCCTTGATCAGCCCCGACCCCAGGTACCGCTGGATGCCCTGGACCGTCGCCGGCAGCACCGTCGTGTAGTTCTCCACCGTGAACTGCCGCCCGTACTGCGGGTGCGACCCCCAGCGCCCGAACAGCCGCAGCGACTCCCCCGGCTGCGCGCCCAGCAGCGCCCCCACCACCGTGAGCAGGTCGTTCCCGCCGCGCCCGATGTCCACCCGCGCCACCGTGTAGCCGGTCTCCTCGTTGGCGTACGTGATCCGCTCCAGCACACCGTCCACCTGGGCGAGCTGCCGCGGCGGCTGCTCGCTCCGGTCTGCCTGGGCCTGCCTGGCCACGGGACCCCCTCGTGATGCTCGCTCGGGTACCGACTTCGCGGTGCGGGTGACGATCCGCTACGCACCGTACCGCCCGGGTGCGACAGGCGGGGTTCCGGTGCCACGCTGGAAGGGCGTCGCCCCGGTGTCCGCCCCGGGGCGGGCCCGTCGCCCGAGGAGCGGTGCCCATGCTCACCACCGACTACGTCCCCGGCTCCCCCAACTGGCTCGACCTCGCCAGCCCGGACATCCGGGCGTCCGCCGACTTCTACACCACCGTCCTCGGCTGGACCCTCGCCGACGCCGGGCCGGAGGCCGGGGGGTACGGGTTCTTCCGACAGGGCGGCCGCACCGTCGCCGCCCTGGGCCCGCTTGCCGAGGACGCCTCCGCGCCCGCCTGGACGGTCTACTTCTGCACCACGGACGCCGACCGCACCACCGAACTCGTCGAGACCGCCGGCGGCCGGGTCCGCTTCGCCCCCTTCGACGTCCTCACCAGCGGCCGGATGGCCGGCTACACCGACCCCACCGGCGCCGACTTCGCCGTCTGGCAGCCCCACGACACCCGCGGCCTGGACGCCGTCACCGAGCTGGGCACCCTCTGCTGGGCCGAGTGCTACAGCGTCGACGCCGAACTGGCCAAGACCTTCTACCGGAGCGTCTTCGGCTGGCAGGAGCAGGACGTCCCGGTCGGCAGCGCCCTCTACACCGTACTCACCCCCGCCGGTGGCGGCACCGAGGACGCCCACGGCGGGCTGATGCAGCTCGGGCCCGAGCAGACCGCGGCCGGCACCGGCTCGCACTGGCTGCCCTACTTCGAGGTGCCCAACCCGGACGCCGCCGTCGCCCTCGCCGAACAGCTCGGCGCCACCGTCCGGATCCCCGCCACCGACCTCCACGGCGTGGGCCGCTTCGCCCAGCTCGTCGACCCGCACGGCGCCGTCTTCGCCGTCATCGCCAGTGCCCCACCCGGCGGATGACGTGTCCTCACCCTCCCCGGGGCACCGGATGGCCCTTCCGGGGCCTTCCGGAGGCCTTCCGGGGGCTCTGAGCGGGCTCTCCCGGGGGCCTTCGGGGGCGGAGCCGGGGAGACCGGGCGAGGGGTGGGCCAGGAGCTCGGCCGGGTGCGCTCTCCTAGGCTGTGATCATGACCGAACCGACTGTCCTGACCATCCGCCGCGCGACCGCCGAGGACCTGCCCGAGGTCGTCGCGATGCTCGCCGACGACCCGCTCGGCGCCACCCGCGAGAGCCCCGACGACCTCACCCCGTACGAGGCCGCCTTCGCCCGCATCGACGCGGACCCTCACCAGCACCTGGTGGTCGCCGAACGCGCCGGCCGCACCATCGGCACCCTCCAGCTCACCGTCGTGCCCGGCCTCTCCCGCCGGGGCACGACCCGCACGATCATCGAGGGCGTCCGCATCCACGCCGACGAACGCGGCAGCGGGCTGGGCACCGAGCTGATCCGCTGGGCCGTCGCACGGTCCCGTGAACTGGGTGCCGTGCTGGTCCAGCTCACCTCCGACGCGACCCGCACGGACGCCCACCGCTTCTACGAGGGCCTCGGTTTCGTTCCGTCGCACGTCGGGTTCAAGCTCGCGCTCTGATCCCCGCGCGTTCCCGCTGTTTCTCCCGCGTTTTCCTTGCGCTTTTCCCCGGAAATGCGAGAAACCCCGCCCGGGTGCCCCGGGCGGGGTTTCTCTGAATGATTGTTCGGCGGCGTCCTACTCTCCCACAGGGTCCCCCCTGCAGTACCATCGGCGCTGTGAGGCTTAGCTTCCGGGTTCGGAATGT
>NZ_JBSGFD010000298.1:0-7147 GCF_053603215.1 Kitasatospora sp. NPDC004240
GCCGCACCCCGACCACCAACAACGGCTGAACAAGACCGCACGATGGCCCACAATTGAACCGATCAGACCGGCCCGATTTCAGCCGTTGCCGACACTGGGCCCTCCGTCATGCATTGGGGGTAACAGCCAGAGCGGCCTGGCCTGCTTCGCCGCCGGACTGATCCCCGACCTCGACGCCGTCGTCTTCGGTATGAGCACCGACTGGTGGCGGGCGGTTGGTGCCGTCGACAGTAAGCTTGCCGTTTAACGTCCGCGCTGCGGAAGGTCAGTCGAGCCAGATCACCATGGCGTGCTCGGCGGAGGCTGCGGTCTGGAAGAACTCGGTCAGAGGTACAAACAGGTCGCGGGCCCATTCCAGGGAGGTCGGCGAGTCCCAGATCTGGGGATAGACCTCGGCTGCGGCGAGTTCGTTGTGGTCGACGCCGTGGATCAGATCGTCGTAGGTCATCCGGTTCAGCCTGTCGGCGGCCAGCCGCACCCGGTCAACGGAGAGGTACCGCGGCGGCTCGTAGCCCCAGTCGTCGGCCTCGGGGATGAGTTCCTCACCGAAGACGATGTCGACCGGGAAGTCCGACCGCTTCAGCAAGAACCCCAGCAGGTTCCAGGTCTGGTGCGTGGTGAAGTGCCGCGCATCGGCGGGTGCCGTCTCCTCGTCCTCCTCGTCCTCCTGGTCCTGAACGTCGGAGGCGAAGTCCAAGGCCCACTCGGGGTCCTCCAGGGCTCGGGCCAACTCGCCGGGTGTGACACGCAGGTACTCGCCGTTCATGCTCATGGGCGGCAGCATACGGAGCGGCTCCGACAAGAGTTTCGGCTGGTCAACCAGCTCGGCGTGGTTTGGTGCCGACCTTGTGGTGGGCTGGTTTGCGGTAGGGCTCGCCGGTCACCAGGAGCAGGCCGACGTCGTAGCGGGTCGCGGGGCGGCGGTTCTTGGAACCGGGCGGGCGCCCGGTTCCAGGGCGGGAGGGTTTCGGCACTTCGGCTGGTGTCGAGGTGCGGGCGTGCAGGTGTCGGAACCCGCGGCGGACCCGGGCCGGGGTGAGCTTGTTCGGTTCGGTCGGCTTCTCCCAGGGCCGCCGCAGGTCGGTGGTCAGAGAGCGGGCGAGGCGGAGCTGGGTGTGGGCAACGACGATCAGCCAGGTCCACCGGTCCGCCGCTTCGGCTTCCCGAAGCGGCGGAGCGGTCCAGCCGAGTGTCTGCTTGATCATCCTGAAGAAGTGCTCGATGTCGAAGCGCCGCAGAAAGGTCTGCCAGGCCAGATCGGTCTCCTCGGGGCCGGCTGCGGGTCGTGACCACCACAGCCACAGCGGCTTGGGGTCGCCGCCACTGGGCAGGTGGTCGACCTGGAGTCGGATGACGGTTCCCTCGATGACCGGGAGCGGGCCGGGGTGGTCCCGCCAGGCGGCGCGCCCTTGCAGCTCGGGGTGGAGCCGGTCCCGGCTCCGGGCGTGGGCGGTCCCGTAGCGGGTGGTCTCCGCCTTCGTCTCCGCGTCCCGGGCGCCCCAGGTCCTGGCGTCCTTGAAGATGAACTCAGCTCCGTGCTTGGGCGGCCGCCCGCCGGCCGAGTTGGCTGCGGCGAACTCCGCCCGGGTCGGTGCTGGGCGGCGCATCACCCGGTTCGAGCGCAGGCGTCCCAGGATCTCCACGGGCAGGTCCCGCAGGAGGTAGGCCAGCCGCATCATGAGCTGCACTGATCTTCGTGGAGTCCTTGAAGCCTGGGTTACGATCCAGGCGTAAGGAGAGCCACGAGCAGTGCCAGCACCACGCAAGTACCCCGATGAACTCCGCGAGCGCGCCGTCCGCGAGGTCCGCTCGACCGGCCGCCCGGTGGCCCATGTCGCCCGCGACCTCGGCATCCACAAGGAGGCCCTGCGGTCCTGGGTCCGCCAGGCCGAGGCCGACGCCGGCGAGCGCGACGACCGCCTGACCAGCTCCGAACTGGAAGAGCTGAAGCAACTCCGTAAAGAGAACGCCGAGGTGAGGCGGGCCAACGAGATCCTCAAGGCCGCCAGCGTGTCACCCGCGCGCTGGTCCGCGCCGGCCACGCGGTGGCCCGCTGCACGGTCGAGCGGCTGATGCGGGAGCTCGGGATCGAGGGTGTCATCCGCGGGCAGCGGCGTCGCACCACGGTCCCCGAGCCGACCGCGCCGCGTCCGCCGGACCTGGTCAACCGGCGGTTCACCGCCGAGCGCCCGAACCAGCTGTGGCTGGCCGACCTGACCTACGTCCGCACCTGGTCGGGCTGGGTCTACGTGGCGTTCGTCCTGGACGCGTACTCCCGCCGGATCGTGGGCTGGCAGGCCGCCACCCACATGCGCACGGACCTGCCGCTGGACGCCCTGGAGATGGCGCTGTGGCGGCAGAGAATCAAGAAGGACGCCGGCCTCATTCATCACAGCGACCGCGGGTCGCAATACGTATCCATTCGCTACACAGAGCGATTGGTCGAGGTCGGCGCCTCGGCGTCCGTGGGCTCCGTCGCGGACTCGTACGACAACGCGATGGCCGAGGCCCTGAACGGCACGTTCAAGGCCGAACTGATCGAGCATCAGGGTCCGTGGCGGGACTTCGACGAGGTCGAGCGGGCCGTCTTCCAGTGGGTCGCGTGGTACAACGGTGAACGACTCCACTCCGCCCTCGGCTACGTTCCGCCCGACGAATACGAGCAGGCGTACTGGGCGAGCCTGGAGGAAGTCCCGCAGACCGCTTGATCATACGATCGCGGACTCCACGAAACTCGGGGCAGCTCACCTGTGTGTTCCTACTGGGTGCTGGCCCGCTGGAACCGGGAGACCTCCACAGCCCACTGCGCCACCGCTTCAAGGTCTCCCCGCGGCCGCGGCTGGCCGGCAGCAGCCGCTATCCGGGGGTAGGCCGGATGCATATCGTGATCGGCTTGTCGGCGGTCGCTGAACCTGGACCCCTTTCGGGTCGGTCAATCCTGACCCCGTTTGACTTGTTTGCTGGTTTCTAGGCCGCTGTGGTTGGTGGGGTGCGGCCGATGTCGCGGTCCTTCAGGCGGTAGGAGTCTCCCTTCAAGGAGAGCACGTCGGCGTGGTGGACGAGACGGTCGATCATGGCGGCGGCGACGGTGTCGTCGCCGAAGGTCTCTCCCCAGCGGCCGAAGGCCTTGTTGCTGGTCACGATCACGGAGGCGCGTTCGTAGCGGCCGGAAATCAGCTGGAAGAACAGGTTCGCGGCCTCCGGTTCGAAGGGGATGTAGCCGACCTCGTCGATGATCAAAACCGGGATGCGGGCGAGCTTGGTGAGTTCGTCCTGGAGCCTGTGGTGTGGGCTTCGGCCAGGCGGTCGACCCACTGGGCGGCGGTGGCGAAGGCGACCCGGTGGCCAGCCTGGCAGGCCCGGATGCCCAGCGCGATGGCCAGATGGGTCTTGCCGGTGCCGGGCGGGCCGAGGAAGACCACGTTCTCCTTGGCGGTGACGAAGTCCAGGGTGCCCAGGTGCATGACGGCCTCGCGCTTGAGACCGCGCAGGTGGGCGAAGTCGAACTCCTCCAGGGACTTTCGGGCAGGGAAACGGGCGGCTCGGATGCGGCCCTCGCCGCCGTGGCTCTCGCGGGCGGCGACCTCGCGCTGCAGGCAGGCGGCCAGATACTCCTGGTGGGTCCAGGACTCGGCGGTGGCCCGTTCGGCCAGTCGATCGGCCGCGTCCAGCAGGTTCGGCGCCTTCAACGCTCGGGTGAGGAAGGCCAGTTCTGCCCTCATGTCGCGGGCGGAGGGCTTGGCCTGGGCGGTGCGTCGGGCGGCCATGACTCACCCCTCCCCTCCGGCGCCGCCCTCGATCAGGCGGAACACCCGGTCGTAGGAGGGAAGTGCGCGTTCTTCGACCTCCACCGCCGCAGCCACGACGCCATGGGCCAGCGCGAGCCGGTGCCCCTCGCGCATCAGCGCGGCCTCGTCGGCATGGGCAGGGTCGGTCAGGCTCTGGTGGCGGGCCCAGCAGCGGGCGTGGTCGGCGACGAGACGGCCATCGAGGTAGGCCCGCACCGTCTCGGTGTCCGCCTCGACACGCACGATCCGGCCGATCGCGGACGGGTGGATCGAGTAGTCGCAGGTGTCCAGGCGGATGTAGTGGTCCCGTCCGAGCCGGACCGAGGTCTGCCACCAGCGCGGCGGTGCGGTCGGCGGCAGCGGCAGCATCGCGGCCCGGTCCGCCTCCCACCGCTCGGCCGGGCGGGCGTCCAGGGTGCGGTGGATGCGCCGGTTGGCGATCTCCAGCCACGCGGTCAGCTGGGCGTTGAAGTCCGCCGGGGAGGCGAAGACCCTGCCGGGCAGGAAAGAGGTCTCCAGATAGCCGTTCGCGCGCTCGACCAGGCCCTTGGCCTCGGGGTCGCGGGGCCTGCAGAGGATCACCTTGCAGGCCAGCAGCCCGGCGAGTGCGGCAAACTCCGTGCTCAGCACCGCCTTGCCCTCGCGCCGGCGGCCGATGGCGGGCTCGTTGCCCCAGACCAGCGCCTTAGGCACCGCGTTCCAGCCGGACAGCAGGTCCCAGTGCCCGGCGACCAGGTCGGCGGCCTGCCTCGTGGGGATCATCCGCGCGGTGATCACCCGCGAGTAGCCCGACACCATGACCAGCACCGGCGGCCGGCCGGTCTGCCCGAACCCCAGCGGGATGTCCACCGGCGGGAACCACAGGTCGCACTGGGCCAGTTCGCCGGGCCGATACGTGGTCCGGGACACCGGATCCGCCGGGAGGTAGATCGGCCGCAGCTCGGCCACTCGCCGCTTGAGTACCGACAGCGACCGCTCCCAGCCGATCCGCTCGGCGATCACGGTGGCCGGCATCCGCGGGAACTCGGCCAGCAGCTCGCGGATGGCCGGCTCCACCGGGTCCACGATCGAGCCCTTCGGCGCCCGCCGGTACTTCGGCGGATCGTCACTGGCCACGGCCCGCCGCACCGTATTGCGCGCGATTCCCAGATGCCGCGCGATCCCCTTGATCGACATGCCCTCCGAGCGGTGGAGCCGCCGAATCTCCGCCCAGTCCTCCACGCCAATCACCTCTTCCTCCTGACTCCCCATGGAGCCAGCCTGATCACCTGATCACGGAAGGGGTCACTTTTCATCGACCGTTAGAGGGTCACGGTTCGGAGATCGCGGACACGGCTCCCGTGACCAGCGCGGACAGCAGGGGCGCGGTCCCCGCGCGGCTCCGGTCCACCTGGATGAGGACAGCAGTTTGCTGGCTCCGATCGAGGGCGGGCAGACCAGGGGGAGTTGGGCGCGAATCTCTGCCCAGGTGAGTGTTGTTCCGGTCGTTGCCGCCTTCTGCAGGATGGTCTTGACTGCGGCAGCCAGCGGGTCGAGCTTCACGCGCGCGGGGCTCTCCGGCTTCCCGGTTGCGGAAGGCTTCGTACCGGCACGGGGCTGAGCGGCCGTGGTGCGCGTCGGACGCCGCTGACGAGCCTTGCGACCCCAGCTGGCGACCCGCTTCCGTTCGGGGTCCCTGAGGTTGGGGCCTGCAACGTTCGCCGCCCGCGTCAGCTCCTCCACCAACCGTGCCAGCTCATCGCCAGCCAGGAGATCGCTCTCGCGGTCAAGGCGCTCCAGCAGGGTGCGGGC
This sequence comes from Kitasatospora sp. NPDC004240, assembly GCF_053603215.1. Lineage (NCBI taxonomy): Bacteria > Bacillati > Actinomycetota > Actinomycetes > Kitasatosporales > Streptomycetaceae > Kitasatospora > Kitasatospora sp. NPDC004240. Next base: position 5,580 of record NZ_JBSGFD010000298.1, read on the forward strand.
TCTTGCTGCCGACTCCTTTGCCCGGTTCGGCTTCGTGCTCTTGGAGGGCCCGAGCCTCTTCGGGGCCGGCTTGTAGTGCAGTTGCCTTCGCAAGGCCGCCTGGGCCGGGGACTGATCGGCATAGTCGTGCTCGCGCAGGTAGGCGCGGGCCGCGGCCAGGATGCGGTGCTCCTCGGCGCTGGCTCCCCGCCGAGTCAGTGACGCGGCCTGCTGAATTCCCGAGCGGACGTCCCACGCCCGGCGTTCATGGACTGCGGTGGCGAGGTCCTTGAAGATGCGGCGTTGGTACTCCTCGTGGATGGCCAGCCACGCCTTCGCTTCCTGAAGGGCCCTCTCGGCCTCGGCCCGGGCCGTGGACGTCAGGCCGTCCAGGAAGGAACTGCAGCCGTTGCAGAGCCTGCGCACGTGGTCCACCGTCCCCGTTCGCTGCGCTGTCTCCAAGCCGCGGACGAATGTGACCACGCTCTCCGGCAGAGCGCCCCGGCCGGAGGACGGCCCCGGTGCGGCCGGCCGACTCCCGGCGGTGGAACGGTCCCGCAGGATGTGGGAGGCGGCGGGAGTGAGCAGGCCGTCGTCCGTCCACGTGCACTCGCTGAACGGGACCCACTCGGTGGGGCGGGCCGGGTTCCGGGTTCCGATCCACACGCGGCGATCCGCCCCGTCGCTGTCGCACCTGACGCGGTAGACGTACGGGCAACCCGCGAGCACGTCCGGATCCGGCACCACCCCGGGGCCGAGGATGGGGGCGTGCTGACGCTCCCAGTCCGGCTGCACGGCGGCGTCCATGTGGATGCGCAGGGACAGGCCGTCCTCCAGGTCGACGTCGACGAGGGAGCCGATCGGTGGCGGAAAGGCGAACCGGGCGGCCCGGCCATACTCGAGCAGCGAGCGGGACATTGCCGATTTCACATACAGGTGATCCGCACTGGACTCGCCGACGGACGGCCGGCGGCAGGTGTTCGGGGCGCCGTTCGGCAGAGGATTCCACTGGAAGTGGCACTGGCGGTCGACGTAGAGCTTGGTGGCGAGCTGGCCCCCGCAGCCGCCCAGGAGTAACCCGCACCAGAACGTGTCCTGCTGGTGGGCACGGCGGAACACGTCGAGCTCGATCGCCTCGGTCGGCAGCATGATCGGGACATCGGAGTGTTCATCGCCGATGACCGCGGTCTGCACCAGCCTCGTGTCCCGCACCACGTCGCCCCCACTCACCTTCTGCAACAAACGATAGGTCGCTGGATTCATACGCGCGGGCTTTTGCCGACAGCGGGCCGGGACGCCTGTACGGGGCCAGTCGGCGTGCCGAACGGTATCGAGCGGACGTCCGTTCGTCGGCGGGGGCGGCGAATCGCTCCGGCCGCCCGCGCGGCGTCAGCACCAGCACTGACGGTGAACGCCTGGTCTGTGTCGCCGTCAACGCACTGCGCGGTCTGCAGCGTCCGGGTGGTCTGCGGGTTACCGGCAGAGTTTGAGGATGATGTCGTCGAAGTCGGGGAACTCCTGGCCCGCGTGTTCGATGATGGCTGTGGCCGGGCGGCGCCGTTGCGGGGCGAAGCGTTCCGCGATGGCGG
>NZ_JBSGFD010000299.1:0-7142 GCF_053603215.1 Kitasatospora sp. NPDC004240
ATGTACGGGGAGCCCGCCGGGACGGCCAGCGGGTCACGGGAGGTGAACCGGCCGGTGGCGGTGTCGTACGAGCGGGCCCGCAGGTACTGCTTGCCGGGTACGACCGGGTCGTTGTACTGGCCGGCGAAGCCGAACGGGGTGGAGGGTGCGCCGGCTGCTGTGGTGGCGGTGCCCCATCGGCCGTAGGGATCGTAGGCGGTGCGGCTCTGCTGGGCGCCGGTGGAGTTGGTGAGGTCGGTGACGGAGCCGACCCAGTCGTGGTGGTGGTAGTTGGCCCCGGAGGAGTCGTGTTGGCTCTGGGGGAGTCCGAGGGGGTTGTAGGTGTAGTCGCCGATGAGTGCGCCGGAGCTGTTGGTCTCGGTGGCGATCTGGGGCAGTGGGTTGTTGATGTCCCAGGTGAGGGTTCGTGACAGGTTGCCGTTGGTCTTGGTGGTGACCCGGTTGCCGTCGGCGTCGTAGGTGAAGGTGAAGGTCTGCTTGCCGACGATCGTGCTGGGGCGGCCGGCGGCGTCGTAGGTGTAGGTGGTGGCGTGGATCGCGAGGGGGTCGCGGTAGGTCTTGGAGGACCAGAGCGCCTTGTTGGCGGTGTCGTAGAGGACGAAGTTGCCGTCGTCCTGGACCTTGGCCACGGCCCCGGTGCTTCCGGCGGTGTTCGTGCTCCACAGCACGGTGCCGCTGGGCTCGGTGACGACGAGGTTGCCGTCGGCCTGCATGGTGGCGCGGGCGCCGGGGTGGCCGGCGGTTGCGGTGGACCATACGGCAAGTCCCGTGTCGATCTGGTACAGGACCAGGTTGCCGTCGGCCTGCATGATCAGCCGGGCGTTGTTGGACGTCAGGATGGTGCCGGAGGCGAGGCTCGCGCCGCTGGCGATGGTCTGGTCGCGGTAGGGGTTCTTGACGGTGGTGAGGTTGCCGTCGGCGTCGTAGGCGTAGGTGGTGGTGGCCGATCCGATGCTGGTCCTGGTGAGCTGGTCGGCCGCGTCGTAGGTGGAGGTGGTGGTGCCGTAGGAGTCTGTCTGGGTGAGGCGGTTGCCGACCTTGTCGTAGGTGTAGGTCAGCGCGCCGTCCGCGCAGCCGACGGTGGACGGCGACACCGGGCAGCCGGAGAGGAGGCGGCCGGCCTGGTCGTAGCTGTAGGTCTGGACACCGCTGCCCAGCCCGAGCCGGTTCACGTTGACACGTGTGGGCTGGCCCGCGGCGTCGCGGGTGAGCTGCCAGGAGGCGAGGGTTGTGCCGGCCTTGGTGCTGGCGATGGCGCTGAGGCGTCCGGCCGGATCGTAGGTGCGGGTCTCGGTGTAGCCGTTGCCGGCGGGCAGGGTGGTGCTGGCCAGTTGCCCGGTGGGGCTGTAGGCGTAGCGTGTGCTGGCGCCGTCGATCGTCTGCTGGGTGCGGCGCCGGTCGCCGTCGTAGGTGTAGGTGAGCTTGCGGCCGTCGGGGTACTGGCGGCTGGTCAGGTTTCCGACGGGGTCGTAGGCGTATACGAAGCCTGTGCCGCCGGTCGGCTTGGACACGGAGGTCAGTCGTCCGGCCGGGTCGTAGCCCAGGGTCCGGGTTCCGGTGGTGTCGGTGACGGTTGCCGTGCGTCCGGCCTTGTCGTAGGTCCGGGAGATGGCGGGCGTGGTGTCGGAGTAGGTGGTTCCCGTGGGCAGGCCGCGCGGGTCGTAGCCGATGGTGGCGGTGAGTCCGCGGGCGTTGGTGGCGGTGGTGGTGTGGCCGTCGGGGTCGTAGCCGTAGCTGACCTTGGCGCCGAGCGGATCGGTGACGCCGGTGATGCGGTGGAGAGCGTCGTAGGTGTAGCCGGTGGTGTGGCCGTTGGCGTCGGTCCTGCTGGTCCGGTCGCCGACCGCGTTCCAGGTGTTGGTGGTCACGGCGCCCGCCGGGTCGGTCACCGTGGTGACGCGTCCGTTCGCGTCGTAGGCGGTGGCGGTGGTCCGGCCCAGCGGGTCGGTTGCCCGGGTGGGCCGGTTCAGGGCGTCGTAGGCGGTGCTGGCTGTGTTGCCGAGGGGGTCCTTGACGCTGATCGGGTTCCCGGCGGTGTCGTAGCCGTAGACGCTGGTGTAGGTGGCGGCGTTGGCGCCGGGGACGTTGCCGCGCGGGTCGGTGACGGTGGCGGTCCGCTGGTCGTTGTCGTAGGTCCAGGTGGTCTTGTTGCCTTCGGGGGTGGTGCGGGCGACCGTGTTGCCGTCGGCGTCGTAGCCGGTGCTGGTGGTCCTGCCCAGCGCGTTCGTCACGGTTGTCGGTCGGCCGGCCGCGTCGTAGCCGATGGTGGTCTTCGCGCCGGTCGGGTCCGTGACGGCGGTGACCTGGCTGGCGCCGTCGTAGACGGTCGAGGTGATGTTGCCGGTCGGGTCCGTGACGGTGACCGGTCGGTTGATCACGTCGTACGCGGTCGCGGTGGTGGCGCCGGTCGGGTCGGTCGCCGTGGTGCGGTTGCCGTTGGCGTCGTAGCCGTAGGTGGTGGTGTAGGTGGCGGCGTTGGCGCCGGCGGCATTGCCGCGCGGGCTGACCGTACTGGTGAGCCGGTTGTTCCTGTCGTAGCCGTAGGTGGTCCTGTTGCCTGCCGCGTCCGTGACGGCGGTCAGGTTCCCGGCCGGGTCGTAGATGCTGGTCGTGGTGTTGCCCGCGGGGTCCTTGACCGTGGTGCGGTTGCCGGCCGCGTCGTAGCCGTAGGACGTCGTGTTGCCGAGCGGGTCCTTGACGCTGGTCAGGTTGCCCGCGTGGTCGTAGCCGTAGGCGGTGGTGTTGCCGAGTGGGTCGGTGGCGGAGGTGAGCAGGCCGCCGGCGTCGTAGGTGTAGGCCGTCGTGTAGGCGGCGGCGTTCGCCCCTGCCGCGTTCCCGCGCGGGTCGGTCTTGCCGGTGAGCCGGGCGGCCGCGTCGTAGGCGAACGTGGTCTTCTCGCCGAGCGGGGTGGTGACCGACGTGCGGTTGCCCGCGCCGTCGTACCCGTACGTGGTGGTGGCCCCGCGGGGCGTGGTCACGGTGGCCAGGGCGCCGAGCGGGGTGTAGGTGTAGCCGGTCTTCCCGCCGGCCGGGTCGGTGGTGCCGGTCAGCTGATTTTGGGAGTTGTAGGTGTAGGTGGTGGTGCGGCCGAGGGCGTCCTTTTGCGAGGTGACGTTGTTGTTGCCGTCGTAGGTCCAGCTCTGGGTGGCGGACACGGGTGCCGGGGCCGTGCTGGTCAGCATGTTGCCGTTGGCGTCGAACGTGAACGTGGAGGTGTTGCCGTTCGGATCGGTGAACGCCGTGCGGTTGAACGCGCTGTCGTAGGTGTAGCGGGTGGTCTTTCCGTAGGGGTCGGACTGCCAGCTGATGACGCCGCCGGAGTAGGCGTGGGTCCAGATGCCGCCGTCCGGGTGGGTCACGTACGTCGTGGAGTTGGCGGTGTCGTAGCTGAATGTGGTTGTACCGCCGAGCGCGTCGACCTGGCTGGCGATCCGGCCGGAGCCGTCGTAGGTGTTGGTGGTGACGACATGGCCGAGCGGGTCGGTGACGGTGCTGAGCCGCCCGTTCGCGTCGTAGCCGTAGGCTGTGGTCCGGCCTCGCAGGTCACGAACACCGGTGAGCAGGTCACCCGTGTACTGGTAGGTGACCGTCCGTTGCCCGGGCAGGATCATGCTGGTCAGCAGTCCGCCGGTGTAGCCGAGGCTGACAGTGCGGCCAGTGCCGTCGGTGATACCGGTGAGCAGGCTACCTGTGTACGACATCGTGAGGCCGGTGCCGGAGGCATCGACCATCGCGGTCAGCCGACCGGCCGAGTCGAACATCAGTTGGTGCCGGTCCGGTGTGGTCAACACGTATCCGGCGCCCAGCCGCTGAAGGCTCGAGTGCACATAGGGCCGCGTGGCCGTCAGTGAGCCGTCGCCCTGGACCGCGTAGTCGACCTGCGAGCCGTCCTCGGCCCGGAAGGTGACGACCGCCTGGCCCACGTTCAAGGAAGCCGAGTAGGGGAACACCCAGCCCTTGCCGAGCACACCCGAGGCCGCGGACGAGGAGGAGTAGCTCCGGGTCAGCTGGAACGGCTGTCCGGGGCCGGGCAGTTCGGCGTCAGTGACCGCCTCGCCGAAGGCTCCTGTCGAGGTGTTGACCGGGTCGGCGCAGTATTTCACCAGGCTCAGCACGATCCCCGTGCTGGCCGGCGAGTTCGGGCACGCCAGCGACACGTTGTCCGGCACGCCAAGGATCGGCACGGGCGAGGCGGTGACCGACGTCAGTTCGTCAGAACTCCCGTCCGCATACCCGTACCGCACCTTCACGTAGTAGCCCACACCACGCTGGATCTGAGCGCCGAATGAACACCAACCGGTGGACTCGTACACCATCCACTGGTCACCCCATATCAGCGCGTTGTCGGACGCCCGGTAGAACGTGACCGAGACGTTCCCGTGGCTGGCCGCCCGCAACGCATCCGGAGTGTCCGGATTGAAATCCCAGGTCGCACACCACGAGAGCCCGGTGTTCCCACTCTGGATGTTGTCGACGAACGTTCGGACATTCGCGATGTACGGGTGACCGGCAGGCCAGCCCGCTGCGCCACCGTCCACGGCACGAGCAACGCTCGCGGGCGCCGTCGGAGCCTTCACTGACGACAGAGCCCGCAACTCCTCGCCCGTAAGACTGCGAAAGCCCTCGGTGCCCGGACCGGCGATCCGCTGCGCCACCTGTGCCGGCAGCGGACCAGCCGGCCCTTCGGCCTTGAGATCGCGGGCCTGGCGGCGCTTCTGGTCGATCGACCACGGGACTACAGGAGAAGCGGGCTTGGGAGTCTCACCGCCGTGGGCGGTGGTGCCGCCGCCGGGGTTCTTCACCGGCTCAGTCCATGCGGGCGGCGCCAAAGTCAGCGAAAACAGAGCCAATAACAGGAATCCCACTATCGACGTGCGGGGGTTCCGAATCATCCGTGAATCAATCCTTCCGCGTGCAGACTGTGGCGCTACGAACCAGTGCCGGGACGATCGTGCTGCCCTTCGTCCCAACGCGGGGGCGATGGCCGAGCTTCGGCCGGATCTGGCGGATGAATGGCCTAGTGTCAGGGCTGCTATAGGGAAATATCCGATTCGACTTACATCCTGAACCAGCGGCTACAATGACGGCGGATCGTGGGCGTCAGAGTGCCGCGAGCCATTCGCCGAACAAGGAAGCGGCTCGCCGGGGCGAACTTGCCCGGGACCTCCACGAACCAAAGGGAAGCAAGAATCGGCCCCCGAGAGCCGGTCGTTTCCGCTCCGCTCTCTGTAAGTTCCTGCCACCGCGTCGAGACTTGAGTTGCCTCCGACCGGCGCATCACATGCGTCCAGCAGGAACGATCCGACTCCTGTCGGCGGCGTCGAACCGGCGTTCCCGGACGTGCCTCCATCCACGACGGAGGCACGGCTGGCCCTGGTCTTCGCTGGTATACGGGAATCACGTGAGTGTCCCGGGAATCCCAACGACGCCGCTTACGCCCAGTCGACTCCGTGCTCGGGCGAGCTGTGCCGGCGTCATCTTCGCCCCGCAGGACTTCCGATCGTTCAACCGGGTTCCGAGCGAGACCCGCTCTCCTTGTGCGGGCGCGGCACCAGGGCGTGCCCCTCCCGCTCGACGGCGCGGATGACAGCCGCACACGAGCGGGAGTTTCGCACGCGCGGGTACGTCGCGCTGCGGCCCGGGCACGGTACCCGACGGACCGGGGCCTGCTCCGATTGAAGGTGGTCAGCCTTCCGTCCAGAAGCGCGTCGGCCACGCGTACCGCCGTACCGCTTCACCTCTGAGCCGCTGCCCGTCCGCCCGTGTGCCCCGCGCCCCGAGGACCGTACAGACCTGACACCGGCGGCCTCGCCGCCGCGCATGCCTTCGCTGAAGGCCTGCCGCTCGGTGCGGCCTCAGTACGAAGGCTCCCGGGCGAAGAGGTGGTACCCGGAGGCCACGGCGACCGAGGCGACGGCTCCGGTCTCCGTGCGCCCCAGCCAGACCACTGAGGATCCTTCCGCGCCGAATGTCACGAGGTCGGCCCCGTGTTCGTCGTCGGCCACGCGCTCGAACGCGCCGTCGAAGAGGCTCTCCGTGCGTCGGGGATGGCGGTTGCCGGCCCGGGACCCGCGCCAGAATTCCAGGAACGGGTTTGTCAGCGCCGACCAGGCCGTGGCGTCGGCGAAACTGCCCGTGTTCGTTTCGGTTTTGAACCCGATCCGCTTCCCGGGGCGGATCCGCTCGATGTCGTCGCCCACGCCGAGGGCCATCTCCCACCGGGTCACGGGGGCATGGGTGATGCGGAGACGGACGGCGGCGAGCTCCCGGCCGTCGAAGCGCTCGCCCATGAATTCGTACGGGGCTTCCGTCCAGGCGGCCTCCATCCGGAAGATGCCGGCTGGGATCCGCTCCGCGAGTTCCCGGCCGGTCCGCGTCCGTAGGTCCGGTCCGTCCTCCTCCGGCCACGGCGCGTCGACGATGAGCCGGCCGCTGGGAATGCGGACGGTGGCCACCTCCCGCACCTCGACGACCCGCACGGGCGTCGCCGGATTGTCGTGCCGTGTGCCGAGTCTGGTGCCGGGCGTGAAGGCCGCTTCCAGGTACCAGCTCTCCTCGGGACCGGCCGCCGAGCGGGCGTCTGCTGCAAGATCCATGGGCCGACGATAGCCGGACGCGCCGACACGGCCCATGAGAGCACTGTGACAGGCCGGGACGGCTGGCTGCCGTGACCACCCCAACCAGCGCGGTGCAGGCGCGCTGCCAGACGGGGCTCCACCACGGGTCGATCTCCTCCAGCGCGCGCCGCCGCTCCGGCGACAGCGCACCCTGCTCCCCTGCGGCACCTGCGCCGCGGCCCCGACAACCACGTCCCGATCGCGTACCCGACGACCGAGGCCCGCGGCGCCGCCAACGACCCGCCGTGACCCTTCGCCTAGACCCGCGCCAGTCCAATCCGGGCCTCGAACCGCGCGTCGGACATGGTCAGGCCGTCGGCGCGGTCTTGGTGTACCGGTGGTCACCACCCACCTGTCCCACGTGGGTGACCTGAAGCCACGGTCCGGCCGTATCGCCTCGAGGTTCACGGCTTCGGGTAAAGACTGGCCTGTGTCGGCAACGGGTGAAACGAGGGCCACGAACGGCGGATCAAAAGCGGGCCGGTCTGCGATCTCTTGATCATCCTGGCTTCAATGCTCGGAGGT
>NZ_JBSGFD010000300.1:0-7105 GCF_053603215.1 Kitasatospora sp. NPDC004240
GGCGCCGGCCCCGGCCCGCGCGGGGCGGGCGCTGTGGGACGGCCGGGGCGCGCGGCGTATGTGGCCGGGCGGTTGTTCCGGGCCCGGCGGCAACGCCCGTGACGGGCCGTCGTGGCCAGCGGGCGGTGTGCGTCCCCCGCGGGCGGCTGCGGTGTCGGGGGTGCCCCGGGTCGTGGGCGCTGCCCGGAAGGCGATGTGCGTGACCAGGGGAGCGGGGGCCGGGGCGGGCTGGTGGTGCGGGTGAACGCCTCGTCCCGGCCGCGGGCGGGTTACTGCCAGGTGACCAGCTGCGGGTCGCCCTGAGCCTTGACGGCCGCCGACTGCACGCCCGTGACCATTTGTGGGGTGGCCCCGGGGGTGAGGTCGAGGCGGTAGAGGTCGGTGGTGGTGCCTTGTTCGGACAGGAAGGCGATGGCCTTGCCGTCCGGGGCGAGGACGACATCGCGGCACTTGCGGTCGGTCTCGGGCAGGAGACGCTCCACCGTCTCGGCCTTGGTGAAGGCCGTATCGAAGCGGATCCGGTAGAGGTTGGTCTTCGCCGAGCAGATGAGGGTGTGGTCGTCGGGCCAGACAGCGGGCCGGCAGCCGTCGGGAACCGTGTTCGTCCCGGGGAGGCTCTTCTTCCCGTAGGCCTCCCGGCCGAGCCGCGCCGGATCGACGTAGCGGTCGCCGAACGGGGCGGGGGGCGCGTCCATGCGCCAGATGCCCGGCTGGGCCCCGTCGGGGGCCGCGGCCATGGTGCCGGACGGGTTGATCACCACCTCGTGCGGCTCGCTCAACATGGGGTAGCGCGGCCACGGCTGGTCGCCCTGCAGGGCGAACGGGCCGCGCAAGGAGGCGCCGCGCTCCTTCGCGCCGTCCTGCTTCGCCAGGTCCCGGCTCATGATGCGCTGGTCGCCGGTCGCGTACCAGAGGGTGGAGGTCCCGCCCTGGAAGAGCGGCATGGTGTCCTTGGGCGAGGAGGCGTAGGCGTCACCGCTGGGAGCGGGGACGGCCGCGCTCTGGGCTTGTAGGGTGAAGGCGGTGGCGACGGTGCCCGCGCCGCCGGGTCCGGGCAGTCGGCCGGCCACCAGGGAGTAGTCGGCGTTGAACGCCGCGCGCAGGGCGCCGGCGGCGCCCGGGCGGGTGTCGTAGTCGCGGCAGAGCGTCCCGGGGTCGGCCCCCTTGGGCAGTTGGGCCTCACGGTGGGCGGCGGGCTTGCCGTCGGCGGTGGACAGCGCCACCACGCCCAGCGCTTTGACCGTGTCCGCCGGTCCGCCGCCGGTCACGGTGCGGCAGTAGACCACCACGATGGTCCCCGCCCGGGTCAGGTCCTTGCCGTCGCCGGCGTTGCCCGGCCCCGCCGACGCACCGGCCGGTGGCGGCGCCTGCCCGTTCCCGCTCGCCGCCGTCCCGGCCCCGGCCGAGCCGCTGCTGCAGCCCGCCACCGCCACCGCCATCGCCGCGGCGATGGGCCGGACCCAGGACTCCACACGCGGGCTCATCGAGGCCCCTCCCCGTCAGAACGCATCCTCTTGATCAACAACAAGTGACTACCAGTCACTCCCCGTTGCTGGCAAGGCCGCCGGACACCGCGCCGCAGGAACCCCCGCGAGTGGCGCAGGCACAGCCGCCGTCTCACAGCCCTGGCCTCGGGCGGACCGGCCTGGCCCCCGGGTCAGCGCACCGGTTCTGCCTCGGGTGGGGACGGGGGTTGTACCCAGGTGGCCGACTCGCGGAAGGCCTGCCAGGCTTCGTCGAACCCGTCCAGCACCGCCTCGGCGGTCATCCGACGGCCCACGCTGCGCAGGTACTCCCCTTGGTCATACAGAGGGAGGGGGCGGTAGTCGGCGATCTCCTCGAGTGCTTGCGCGTACATTCGCAACGGGTCCAGCTGCTGCTGGACGGCGGTCGGAACCCTGAACTCCACCGCGCCAAGGCAATCCCCCAGCTCCCGCCGCATGGCAACCACCATCGACCGGGTGCTCTCCCGCCACTGGCGCGCCTCCTCGACACCGCCCTTCAGCCACTCGACGTTGCCGTGCCTGCGCCGGGATTCGGGATCCTCCTCGCACTCCAGAGCGACCGCCGCATCCATGAACCGCTCGAAACGCTTGTGCAGAGCCCGTACGGCCTCCGCCACAGCGCAGAAGGTCTCCTCCAGCGGCCCCGTCCGCAGGGCCCGCAGCCGCTTCGCCCGCAGCGAGGCCTGGCCAGTCCCGGTGCCACCGTTCGCCGAGCCCGGCCCCACCTCGGTGTCAGGACCCCGTGATCCACGTACAGCACCCCGCGGACGCCGTTCCTCCCAGGCCTTATGCCGCAGGTCCACCCAGTATCCGTTGACCGACCTGTGGGGGTGCCCCCGCCTCACGGCGCGCGCCTGCAACAGCTCGACCAGCACCTTGAACGTGGGCTCCCTGGACGGCACCACCTTGCCCGCGAACCAGCCACTCAAAGACGCCTTCGAGAACACCACCGGCGGCGTCTGCTTCCCCCCTTGATCGATGAGCTGCCGCATGCTCCAGCCCGAGGCCTTCCACAGCGCCAACAGTTCGTCACCCAGCCGCTGCGCCTTCTCGCCCGGTTCCACCACGCCCCCCGTTCGGTCCGAACCCCGGCCGAACACTAGTTGACCCCCGTTCGAGGTGCCGATTCGTGCCGTTCGGCGCCGACCGGCCATCGCCGAAACCTTTTCCGGCAGGTGGAGTGCTTCCAACCGCCCGGCACCAGCGCCGGGCAGACCTCCGGGAGCACTCCGTGCACTGTGTGAAGAACGTCCTCCACCGCACCACCCGTGCGCTGCGAACCGCCTGCCGACACCCTGCTGCCGAACCCATCGCGCAGGCCGTGCTCAAGGCCGTGCTCGACCCGCTCGTCCACGAGTTCATCGACGCGCTGCTGCGCCTTTGACACATCCAGCCCCGGGCGGACTCCCGGCACCGGCGGAGGGCTGCGCCGTGTCGGGGTCAGCCGGTGGGCGGGCTCCAGCGGTGGTCCGGGTCGTCGAGCCACACGGTGCGCTCGCCGGTGTGGGTCACGGTCAGCCCGAACCGCTTGTAGTCGGGTTGCCCGGCCTTGTCCCAGGCGCTCCGGGCGGCGTGGATCTCGTCCCACAGGCGCCGCGGCCCGCTCTGGCGTACCTCGAACTCATCCGCGCCGGGGACGGAGTCGACCGTCGCCCAGGAGGTGACGGCGGTGTCGAAGAACCACCAGGTCACCATGGACCCGTACGGTGCGCGCCGGTAGTACACGTCTGGCAGGCGGGTGCCGATGGCGAACTGCGCGAGCCAGGAGGACCCGATGGCCTCCGGGTCCAGGCCGGTGACCGACGCCAGTGCGTCGCCCGGCCAGTCGCCGGGCAGGTAGGCGTCCACGGGCGGCGCCTGGTAGCGCTGCTGGCGCATTCGCATGAAGTCCGAGGGACCGGTGAACCGCCCGCTCGCGCCGTGGCCGTTGTCGGCGACCCGGAGACGGGCGACGGCGCCGCCGCCGAACAGGGCCGCCGTCGGGGCGACGATCAGCCCGCCGGGTGCGGTCTGCCCGAGCCAGGCGGTGGGCACGCCTGTGACCAGGCTCGAGCAGGTGGCGACCAGCCGGTCGGCCCGCCCGCCGGCGCCGACTGCGGCGTCGGCGCCGTCCCCGACCAGGACCCGCACCCCTCCTAGGCCCGCGGTTGCCAGGTTCGCCCGCGCGAGGTCGGCCACCGACTTGTCGATCTCGATGCTCACCACCCGGTCCGCACCGAGACGGTGTGCCAGGAGAGCGGCGTTGAATCCCGGCCCGGTGCCGACCTCCCGGACCCGGTGACCGTCCTCGACGTCGAGGTCACCAAGCATCAGGGCCACCATCGTCGGCATGCTCAGGCTTGAGGTGAAGTCCCGCTGCCCGCAGGCCTTCTCGCCGTCGTCCCACTGCGTGATGGCCGGGGTGTCCCGGTAGGCGCCGGCCAGCCACCCGTCCGGGTCCGCGCCGCGATCACGCAGCACCGCGTCGCCGTCGACGAACTCCCAGTACACCGCCGGCAGGAAGAGATGCCGCGGAACGGCCTCGAATGCCGCACGCCACCGGGTGTCCAGCGCGCCGGCACCCGCGAGCCGGTCGGCGAGCGCCTGCCGGGCACCCACCCCGACGTCAGGCCCCGCCTGGTCGATGCTCACTTGTGCTTGGGTTCCGGCGCGGGGTTCTGACCATCCGGACTGGGCTTGGGCCCGATCTGCGGACCGCCCGGCTTGGCGTGGGCACCGCCACCGCCGTCCTGCGCCCCACCCTTGTTCTCATCACCCATCGTCAATCCCCTCTCACGCAACGAAATCCCCATCGTGGTGCGCCCCCAGCACCGGCCGCAAGACCGCCGTCCACACCTACACCCCGGCAGTACGCTCACCGGCGCGCTCGCGCCCCAGCCCCGCGCCAACCCGCAGGAGAACCGTTTGCGGTGGGCCCAGAGCAGCGACTGATACCCCCGACGGCATCCCATCCCCACTGCCGGCCACGACCTGGTCAGGGATGCTCAACTTCGGGCTGCTGTCTCGGCCACGCCACGCCGTCCCCGAGACTGGCCGGGTGCCTGACCACAAGGAGACCAACGTCCGGCTGCCGTTCTGCGCTCTCGAGGCCCTGGCCGCGATCAGGGCACGGTGGGGGATCTCGCGGGACGCGGCGGTGCGCCGACTGCTCGCGGACCATGTCGAAGCCCAGGAGCAGTGCGAGCCCGAGGCCCGGCTCACCCATATCTCCACCGTGCTGCGCTACCCACCGCCGCCGCGTCGGCGGCGGGGGCCGAAGGAGGGAGGGATCCTGCGGCTGCGCGCCCCCTCCGACCTGCTGGAACGGGCCCGCGCCGTCTCGCTGAAGCTGCCCGGCCAGTACGAGCGCGCCCACCGCGACTACCAGGGTCGGATGCTGACCGACGCGGTGATGACCGCCATCGCGGTCGCCGAGTCCTTCACTGACGACTTCCTGAACGGCCTGTTCCCGGTGCTGCGCCACCGGGCGGCGCTCGAGCTGTGGCTCCTGGCGACAGCCGAGAGCAGTACCGAGCCGGAGAGGGACCTCCTGATCGAGGCCATGATCATCGATGCTCGCAGGAAGCGGCGAACTCAAGCGCCCCCGCTCGACGATGCCCAGCGGCGTCTGTGCCGGGCGGCGGATCTCCTGGCCGAGGAGGTGGCCTGGCACTCCCCGGACCGCTTCCAGGCCGTCACGCGTCTCGCCCACCGTATGCTCACCGAACCCGGAGCCGAGGCGAACGAACAACTGCTCTACGACCAGTGGGAGCAGTGTCACCCCCTGTTCCGGCAGACCATCCGAACCACCGCCGCGTCTCCGTACGCACGGCAGGCGTTCTCGGCACCCGCGCCCAACCGGGCGGGACGCGGCGGAGCCGCGGTATGGCGGGCCTTGCGCAAGACCGAGCTGGAGGACTTCGAGGAATGGCTGACCGACGGCCGGGATGCCGACCGTGCTGAACGCGTGATGGGCACGCCCGGATGGCTGCTGCGCAGACCAGCCGCCTGGCACGCCCGTACATCGGACCTGTCCGCCGCAGGGCAGTTGCCCGGGCCGCTCGCGACCTGGGTGGCCGAGGGCAAAGTGTTGGCCTTCCCCTACAAGAACCGGTGGGCCGTCTGGCCCCTGCAGCGCCGTCCAGGCCAGCCCCACTGGGAGCCGGTGCCCAGCATCGAAGCGCTGACCACCGCAGCCGCCGGCCTGCGCCCCGACCAGATCACCGGCTTCATCGAAGCCGTGCTCATCGACTGGAACCACGAGAGTGCCGAGGAGGCCACTGTCCCCATCCTGCTGGGCCTGTCCGCCGACCAGGCATACGCCTTCGGCCTCATCACCCCCCAACAGCAGCGCACAATCGTGGCGCAGGACCGCGCCACCACCCTGAAGGACATGAACGCCGTCATCGATGCCTTCAAAGACGGCGGGCTCGATGACGAGCGGCTGGAGCGCCTCCGGGAAGCCCGGAGCAATGCCACTGAATTCCGGAGCCTCGTCATGCGGTTCGGCAAACACGCCAGACGCCGAGACGGCATGTACATCGGATCCGAGTTCACAGAGACCCAGACCACCTTGCCATGGCCGCGGCAATCGGTGGCTGGCGAACTCCTCACCGCCACCCCCGCCCACTTGGTGCAGTGGCTTGCCAGCACGGCCCACCAGCGAAGCCGCCAGCTCTTGGATCACTCCGTCCAGCAGGCGTGGCAGCGCGCATCCGACCAGTACAGAGACCACATGTGACACCCACAAAGCCCCTCGCGACTCCGACTTTTCCCCCCTTCCCTGAAAGTGGACGCAGATCCGAGCACGAGCCGGATCCCGACGTTCGCGCGCACCAGCCCGTGTGCCCGCCCGGCAGGGGGAGACCTCGCAATGCAGCCCGCCCACCGACCTCTGACCACGGCCATCGCCGGAGGCATCGCCACCATGGTGCTGACCCTGGCCGGCGCGCCGTGGTGGCTGACCGCCGCCGCCTTCGGCTGCTTCGCCCTGGGCCTGGTCGTCGTCGCCATCCAGTCCCTCATCCCGCAGGAGTCAGCGCACCAGCTGGCCTGGTGGCGCGCCTACTGGCACCACCGGCAGCTGCGCCGCCAGACCCCGGGCGCCGACCACGTGCCGCCGACAGCCAGCGAGGACCAGGGGGACACCGGCGTCTAGCACGCACGCTGCCGAGTGCCGGACGCAGCGCCGGACACGCTACTGGCCCGGCGCGCCGTCCCTCCACTGCCGGAACCGATTGGAGACGGTCGACCAAGCACCGAACTCCGTCGGTATCTCCCGCCACTGCCCGCCCGTCCGGAATCGCCAGATCACGCCCTCGAACTGCTGTCGCAGCCGCTCCGGGTACGGGCCGTACTCGCCGATCGGCAGGTACGGCTCGATCAACACCCACTCAGCATCCGTCAGTTGCGCTCGCGTCACGCATCACGGTCTACCGGATCAGGACTCGCCGCGAAGGTGAATCGTGCAGATTGATCACGACCGAATACGTGCCCTAGAACCTAGGGGCACCGCGGGGGGACAACGTCCGGCCGCAGCCGTCCCCTGCAGCCACCGTGCGGGTGCCGCTCCTCGCCGGCCCGCCACCGTCCTCGCCGGCGCCCGCCCGGGCGGGCGCCGG
>NZ_JBSGFD010000301.1:0-1568 GCF_053603215.1 Kitasatospora sp. NPDC004240
GTACAGGAGAACCGACCATGACCTTGAGGATCGTCGTCTGTGTGAAGTATGTGCCGGATGCGACGGGTGACCGTCGTTTCGCGGACGATCTCACCACTGACCGGGAGGGTGTGGACGGCCTTCTGTCGGAGTTGGACGAGTACGGGGTGGAGCAGGCGCTGCGGATCGCGGAGGCGTCGGGGGACGCCGAGGTGACGGTGCTGACGGTGGGTCCGGATGATGCGAAGGACGCTTTGCGTAAGGCGTTGTCGATGGGTGCGGACAAGGCCGTGCACGTGAACGACGACGACATCCATGGTTCGGATGTGATGGGTACGTCGGCGGTGGTCGCGAAGGCGCTGGAGAAGGTCGGGTTCGACCTGGTGGTGGGTGGTATGGCGTCGACGGACGGCACGATGGGTGTGCTGCCGGCGTTGGTGGCGGAGCGGCTGGGTGTGCCGCAGTTGACGCTGCTGTCGGAGGTGTCGGTCGAGGGTGGTGTGGTGCGTGGCCGTCGGGACGGTGACGCGGCGACCGAGCTGGTGGAGGCCGCTCTGCCGGCGGTGGTGTCGGTGACGGACCAGTCGGGTGAGGCGCGGTACCCGTCGTTCAAGGGGATCATGGCGGCGAAGAAGAAGCCGGTGCAGTCCCTGGATCTGGACGATCTGGGCATCGAGGCCGACGAGGTGGGTCTGGCCGGCTCCTGGACGGCGGTGGATTCGGCGGCGGCGCGTCCGGCGCGCAGTGCGGGCACCGTGGTCAAGGACGAGGGTGAGGGCGGTAGGCAGCTGGCCGCGTTCCTCGCCGACCAGAAGTTCATCTAATCCCACGCCATTAGCGCGTCTCACGTTCGATCAGGAGTAATGAATCATGGCTGAGATCCTGGTTCTGGTGGACCACGCCGATGGTGTGGTGCGTAAGCCGGCCCTTGAGCTGTTGACGCTGGCGCGTCGTATCGGTGAGCCGTCGGCGGTGGTGCTGGGTGCCGGTGACGGTGCCGCCGGGATCGCCGCGAAGGCGGGCGAGTTCGGTGCGGTGAAGGTGTATGTGGCGGACGGTGCGCAGTTCGCCGATCTGCTGGTGGTGCCGAAGGTGGACGCGTTGACGCAGATCGCGCGGTCCTCGGGTGCGGGTGCGGTGCTGGTGACGTCCTCGGGTGAGGGCAAGGAGGTCGCGGCGCGGGTGGCGTTGCGGCTGGGTTCGGGTGTGATCACGGACGCGGTGGACCTGGAGGCGGGTGCGGACGGTCCGGTGGCGACGCAGTCGGTGTTCGCGGCGTCGTTCCAGGTGAAGTCCCGGGTGAGTCGGGGTGTGCCGGTGATCACGGTGAAGCCGAACGCGGTGGCGCCGGAGGCGGCCGCGGCCGCGGGTGTGGTCGAGAGTGTGGTGGTGGAGTTCACCGGTAACGCGGCGCGGGTGGTCTCGCGTACGGCGCGGGTGTCGTCGGGTCGTCCGGAGCTGACGGAGGCCGCGATCGTGGTCTCGGGTGGCCGTGGTGTGGGTGCGGCGGAGGGCTTCGGGGTGGTGGAGGAGCTGGCGGACGCGTTGGGTGCGGCCGTGGGTGCCTCGCGTGCGGCGGTGGATGCGGG
>NZ_JBSGFD010000301.1:1664-7104 GCF_053603215.1 Kitasatospora sp. NPDC004240
CCGTGGTGTGGGTGCGGCGGAGGGCTTCGGGGTGGTGGAGGAGCTGGCGGACGCGTTGGGTGCGGCCGTGGGTGCCTCGCGTGCGGCGGTGGATGCGGGTTGGTACCCGCACAGCAACCAGGTGGGTCAGACGGGTAAGCAGGTGTCGCCGCAGTTGTATGTGGCGGCGGGGATCTCGGGTGCGATCCAGCACCGGGCGGGTATGCAGACGTCGAAGACGATCGTGGCGGTGAACAAGGACCCGGAGGCGCCGATCTTCGAGCTGGTGGACTACGGCGTGGTCGGTGACCTGTTCACGGTCCTGCCGCAGCTGACCGCCGAGGTCAAGACCCGCAAGGGCTGAGACCGCAGGTGACGTGAGGGCGCGTCCGGGTGAACCCCGGGCGCGCCCTTCGGCGTTCCCGGGCGGGGGCCGTCGGCGTTCTCCGGCCGGGCGTGCCGACACGGCCTGCGTGCCGCGCGTGCCGGGGCTCCGGGCTGGGGGCGTCGGGGCTCTCCAGAGCCCGGCGTGCCGGGGCGTGGCCAGGCCGGAAGCCCCGGGCCGGTGGTCGTAGAGTCGGGCCGGACGGACTACCGGCGCGGGCGAACGAGGGCGGACCATGACACTGTTGACGGCGATTCAGGGGACCTACGGCGACCGCGGTGACGCGCTGCGGATCGACGGGCGGGCGCTCTCCCGGGAGCAGCTGCTCGGGGCGGCGGCCGCCGTGGCCGACCGGGTGGCGGGCGCGCCGGCCCTGGCGGTGCACGCCCGGCCCACCGTGGAGACGGTGGTGGCCGTCGTCGGCGGCCTGCTGGCCGGGGTGCCGGTGGTGCCGCTGCCGCCCGACTCGGGGCCCAAGGAGCGCGAGCACATCCTGCGGGACTCGGGTGCGGCGCTGCTCGCCCACACGGCCGGTGAGGCCGTACCGGCGACGGCCGGCGTCGACCCGCTGCCCGTCGACCCGCTGGAGCGCTCGGGCACCTCGTACGCCGAGCCGGCGCCGGACAGCACGGCTTTCGTCCTCTACACCTCCGGCACCACGGGCGCGCCCAAGGGGGCGGTGCTCCGGCGTTCGGCCGTCGCGGCGGATCTGGACGCGCTCGCCGAGGCCTGGCGGTGGACCGCCGAGGACACGTTGGCGCACGGGCTGCCGCTGTTCCACGTGCACGGGCTGGTGCTCGGGGTGCTCGGCGCGCTGCGGACCGGCAGCAGGCTGGTCCACACCGGCCGGCCCGCGCCGTCCGGTTACGCGGCCTCTGGCGGCAGCCTGTACTTCGGCGTGCCGACCGTCTGGTCGCGGATCGCCGCCGATCCGGAGGCCGCCGGGCAGCTGGCCTCGGCCCGGCTGCTGGTCTCCGGCAGCGCGCCCCTGCCGGTGCCCGTCTTCGAGAAGCTCGCCGCCCTCACCGGCCACGCCCCCGTCGAGCGCTACGGGATGACGGAGTCACTGATCACGGTCAGCACGCGGGCCGACGGCGAACGGCGCCCCGGCAGCGTCGGGCTGCCGCTCGCAGGGGTGCGCACCCGGCTGGTCGGCGAGGACGGCGGGCCCGTCCCGTACGACGGGGAGAGCGTGGGGGAGCTGCAGGTCGCCGGGCCGACGCTGTTCGCCGGGTACCTCAACCGGCCGGACGCCGACGCGGAGGCCTGGACGGCGGACGGGTGGTTCCGCACCGGGGACGTCGCGGTGATCGGCGCGGACGGCTTCCACCGGATCGTGGGCCGCGCCTCGGTCGACCTGATCAAGAGTGGCGGCTACCGGATCGGCGCGGGTGAGGTGGAGGCGGCCCTGCGCGACCACCCCGCGGTGGCCGACGCGGCCGTGGTCGGCGTACCGGACGAGGACCTCGGCCAGGCGGTGGTCGCGTACGTCGTCCCGGACGGCGCGGTGACGGGGGAACAGCTGACCGCGTTCGTCGCCGAACGGCTCTCCGTCCACAAGCGGCCCCGGCGGGTGCTGCTGGTGCCCGAACTGCCGCGGAACGCGATGGGGAAGGTGCTGAAGAAGCAGCTGCTCACGGACCTTCAGGGGGGATGAGGGCGGGGGCTCTGCGGGTGTTCCGAGGGTGCCCGTCGGTGCGTGGTGGCGGGTGCCCGGCAGGTGCCCGTCGGCGTGGGGCGGTCCGGCGTGTCGCAGTGTCAGATGACGATCGGTCACCGATCGTGAACCCTTCCTTTGGCGCACTCCACTGCGCGGTGTGAGCGGACGCGTGCCTAACGTGACTGGCGGGCAGCTGAGTGCCCGTTCGACGAACGAAGGAAGACAGCAGGATGACCACCGTCAACACCTCCGCCCAGGCCTCCTCCCGTGGCACCCGTTCCTCCCGGGTGGGACGCGTCCGTCGGGGGATAGGCATGGTGGCCGTGATCGCCGCCGGAGCCGGAGTGATCGGCCTCGGCACCAGCGTGGGGACCGCGAGCGCCGAGCCCGCCCCCGCCCACGCAGGCTGGGACGGCTCGCGCTACTGGTTCAAGAACAGCCAGGGGCAGTGGCGCTGGACCAGCCACTACGACATCTACCTCGCCCGGACCACCGGCAAGAGCACGAGTGGCACGGGCGGCACCACCCGGGTGTCGAACGGCGGCATCAAACAGGGCTGGGACGGCTCGCGCTACTGGTTCAAGAACAGCAAGGGCGAGTGGCGTTGGACCAGCCATTACGACATCTACCTGGACCGGACGGGCGGCGGGGGGAGCGGCTCCGGGAGTTCCTCGGGCAGTACGAGCGGCTCGGCGGACTCGGCTGCCCCGGCGGCGGACGCCGATGTCGAGACCGCGGTGCAGTTCGCGCTCGCCCAGCTCGGCAAGCCGTTCCGGGCGGCGGGCAACGGGCCGGACGGGTACGACTGCTCGGGGCTGGTTCAGCAGTCGTTCAAGCGGGGCGGGATCTCGCTGCCGCGCGTCGCCAACGACCAGTACGCGGCCATCACGCCGGTCCGGTCCGGTGAGCTGCGTCGCGGTGACCTGCTCTTCTGGTCGGACGACGGCACCGCCCGGGGCATCCACCACGTGGCGATCTACCTGGGCAACAACCAGTACGTGGAGGCCGCCCGGCCCGGCACGCTGATCCGGATCTCCGGCATGGCCAGCGGCTACTACCCGACGCACATGGGGCGCCCGTGACGGGTGCGGCCAGGATGCGGCGAGGGGCGGGCGTGCCCGTGAGGGCGCGGGAGGGCGTGGGAGGGCGGGCCTGAGGGCCTGGGAATGTGTGGACCGGTCTACATCGGGGGCGAATATGTAGACCGGTCTACTGGGGGTGGGATGGGGTGGGGTGTGGGGCGGGTGTGGGGCGGATTATCGGGTGGGTTGTGGGGCGGGTTGGTGGTGGATTATGCAGACCGGTCTACATGTGGGGGCGGTGAGAATATGTAGACCGGTCTACTTTTAATGACCCCCTCCGCCCCGCCGCACGTCCCAGGTGACCGTCCGCACGCGTCCGACCTGGGCACATGCCGCTGTCACGGGGCGGTGGGAGCGCTGGTGGGCGGCGCTGTCAAGGAGGCATGGGGACCGGCGCGGCGGGGGTACCACCACGGGTGGCGCTGGTTCGGCTGACGGGGGCGCCGCCCGGTGCGAACGGCACCGGGGGAGTCGAGGGCAGGGGACGTTGTGATCGTCTGGATCAATGGCACGTTCGGGGCGGGCAAGACCAGTGCGGGTCAGGAGTTGGTGGAACTCCTGCCCGGCAGCACGCTGTTCGACCCCGAGCTGGTCGGGTTCGGGCTGCGCCGGATACTTCCGGCCGACCGGCTGGCGACGGTGTCCGACTTCCAGGACCTGCCGGCCTGGCGCCGGCTGGTGCCCGAGATGGCGGCCGCCCTGCTGGGGGAGGTGCCGGGACCGCTGGTGGTCCCGATGACGCTGCTGAGAGAGGACTACCGCGACGAGATCTTCGGCTCGCTCGCCTCGCACGGGATCGTGGTGCACCACCTCGTGCTGGATCCTGGAGAAACGATCCTGCGCGAGCGCATCGCCCAGCGCGACGAGTGCCCCGGGGACCCCGAGCGCAGCGCCCACGTCCGGCAGTGGTGCCTGGAGCACCTGCCCCGCTACCGGGCCGCCCGGCGCTGGCTGGCCCGGGACGCCCGAATGGTCGACACCGGCGGCCTCACCCCGCGCGAGACCGCGGCCCGGCTCGCCGAACTGGTGCGGGAGGGCTCGGCCCGCTGCCCGATCGTCCAGACCCCGGACCCGACCGGCGACACCGTGGCCGCCGCGGTGCTGTTCTTCGACGAGCAGGACCGGGTCCTGCTCGTCGACCCGGTGTACAAGCCGGACTGGGAGTTCCCCGGTGGCGTCGTCGAACGCGGCGAGGCCCCGACCGACGCCGCGCTGCGCGAGACCGCCGAGGAACTCGGCCTGCGGATCGACCCGGCGGCGCTGCGCCTGCTCGCGGTCGACTGGGAGCCGCGGACCGGCCCCCGCCGCGGCGGCCTGCGCCTGATGTACGACGGCGGGCTGCTGGACGCCAAGGCCCGGCAGGGGATGCGCCTGCAGCAGGAGGAGCTGAGGAGCTGGCGGTTCGTCACCCTGGACGAGGCCGCCGGTCTGCTGCCGCCCGGCCGCCACCGCCGCCTCGCCGCCGCCCTGGACGCCCGCCGGCGCGGCGAGCTGCGGTACCTGGAGGCCGGCTGTCCCGCCGCCGAGGGCCTCGCCCGCGCGGCCGACGCGGCGTGACGGGCCCGGCGTGACGGGCGGGGCGTGACGGGCGGGGCAGTTGACGCGCTCGGCGTGGCGGACCCGGCGTGCGGGGTGAGGGCGGGGTGTGACGGGCCCGGCGTGCGGCCCGGCGGCCGGTGTGCTCGACGGGCTGCCGAGGGGACGGAACGGGTCGGCACGGGCAGGATGAGGCCATGCCGTTCACGCTGAGCCACCCCGCCGCCGTCCTGCCGCTGCTGCGTGTGGCCGATGGGCGCGGACCCCTGATCGCGTCCGCGCTGGTGGCCGGGTCGATGGCGCCCGATGTGCCGTTCTTCGCCGAGTCGCTGTGCCCCGGTGTGTACCGGCACGGTGGCCTGACCCACCGTTGGTGGGCCGTCCCCACCGTGGACGTGGTGCTCGCCGGAGCCCTGGTGGCCGGCTGGCACGGGCTGCTGCGCGGTCCCCTGGTCGCGCTGCTCCCGGACGGCACGGCCGGCGCGGCCGAGGCGCTGACCGTACGGACCGGCGCCCGCCCGGTCGCCCCGGCGGACGTCGCCCGGTTCGCCGCCTCGGCCGCGATCGGCGCGGCCAGTCACGTGGGGTGGGACGCCTTCACCCATGCGGGCCGGTTCGGCAGCCGGCTGCTGCCGGTGCTGGACCGGCGGGTGGCCGGGGTGCCGGTTCACCACCTGATGCAGTACGCCGGCTCGGTGGCCGGCCTGGGGCTGCTCGCCCGCCACACCGGCCGGGCGCTGCGCGAGGCGGCGACGGTACGGGCGGAGCGTCCGGCGGGCGCCGGGCGGGCGCGGCCGC
>NZ_JBSGFD010000302.1:0-7093 GCF_053603215.1 Kitasatospora sp. NPDC004240
CCCCGCGCCAGTCCGGCCCCGCCGGCGGCGGCGCCCGTCCGGGCCCGCGTCCGGCCGGCCCGCGTCCGGGCAACAACCCGTTCACCTCGGGCAGTGCCACCGGTATGGCCCGCCCCGGCGACCGCCGTCCGGCCGCGCCGGGCGCCCGTCCGGGTGGTCAGGGTGCTCCGGGTGCCGGTGCTCCCCGTCCGGGTGGCGGCGCTCCGCGTCCGGGTGGTCAGGGTGCTCCGGGTGCCGGTGCCCCGCGTCCGGGTGGCGGCGCTCCGCGTCCGGGTGGTCAGGGTGCTCCGGGTGCCGGTGCTCCCCGTCCCGGTGGCGCTCCGCGTCCCGGCGGTGCCCCGCGTCCGGGTGCTCCCGGCGCTCCGGGTGCCGGCGCTCCGCGTCCCGACGGCATGCCCCGTCCGGCCGGTCCGCGTCCCGGTGGCCCGACCCCGTCCGGCATGCCGCGCCCGAACCCGGGCATGATGCCGCAGCGTCCGGCTCCCGGCCCGCGTCCGGGTCCGGGTGGCCGTGGTCCGGGTGGCCCCGGCGGCCGTCCGGGTGCCCCGGGTGGTGCCCGTCCGGGCTTCGCCGGTCGTCCGGCCGGTCCGGGCTCGCGCCCGGCCGGTGGCGGCGGCTTCGGCGGTCCGCGTCCGGGTGGTGCCGGCGCCGGTGGCGGCGGCGGCTTCGGCGGCCCCCGTCCGGGTGGCTTCGGCGGTCGTCCCGGTGGCCCGGGTGCCCGTGGTGGCACGCAGGGTGCCTTCGGTCGTGGTCCGGGCGGTCGCCCGGCCCGTGGTCGCAAGTCGAAGCGGGCGAAGCGCCAGGAGTACGAGGCCATGCAGGCCCCGTCCGTCGGCGGTGTGATGCTGCCGCGCGGCAACGGCCAGACCGTCCGCCTCTCCAGCGGCGCCTCGCTGATGGACTTCGCGGAGAAGATCAACGCCAACCCGGCCGCGCTCGTCTCCGTCATGTTCAACCTCGGTGAGATGGTCACCGCGACCCAGTCGGTCTCCGACGCCACGCTGCAGCTGCTGGCCGACGAGATGGGCTTCGTCCTGGAGATCGTCAGCCGGGACGACGAGGACCGCGAGCTGCTGGAGTCGTTCGACATCGACTTCGGCGCCGACGAGGGCGACGAGGACCAGCTGGCCCCGCGCCCGCCGGTCGTCACCGTCATGGGTCACGTCGACCACGGTAAGACCCGCCTGCTGGACGCGATCCGCAAGTCCAACGTGGTGGCGGGCGAGGCCGGTGGCATCACCCAGCACATCGGTGCCTACCAGGTCGTCACCGAGGTGAACGGCGAGCAGCGCCCGATCACCTTCCTCGACACCCCGGGTCACGAGGCGTTCTCCGCCATGCGTGCCCGTGGTGCCAAGTCCACCGACATCGCGATCCTGGTGGTCGCGGCCAACGACGGTGTCATGCCGCAGACGGTCGAGGCGCTGAACCACGCCAAGGCCGCGGGTGTGCCGATCGTGGTCGCCGTCAACAAGATCGACGTCGAGGGCGCCGACCCGACCAAGGTCCGCGGTCAGCTGACCGAGTTCGGCCTGGTGGCCGAGGAGTACGGCGGCGACACCATGTTCGTCGACATCTCCGCGCGCCAGGGTCTGCACATCGACCAGCTGCTGGAGGCCGTGGTCCTGACCGCGGACGCCTCGCTCGACCTGCGGGCCAACCCCGACCAGGACGCGCAGGGCATCGCCATCGAGGCCCACCTCGACAAGGGCCGCGGCGCCATGGCGACCGTCCTCGTGCAGCGCGGTACCCTCCGCGTCGGTGACTCGATCGTGGTCGGCGACGCCTACGGCCGCGTCCGCGCGATGCTGGACGAGAACGGCAACAGCCTCGCCGAGGCCGGCCCGTCCCGCCCGGTGCTGCTGCTCGGTCTGACCTCGGTGCCCCGCGCCGGCGACAGCTTCATCGTCGTCGACGAGGACCGCACCGCCCGTCAGATCGCCGAGAAGCGCTCGGCCCGCGACCGCAACGCCGCCTTCGCGCAGCGTCGGGTCCGGGTGTCCCTGGAGGACCTGGACAAGGCCATCGCCGCCGGCTCCATCGAGCAGCTCAACCTCATCATCAAGGGTGACGTCTCCGGTTCGGTCGAGGCCCTCGAGGACGCCCTCGTCAAGCTGGACGTGGGCGAGGAGGTCGAGCTCCGGGTCCTGCACCGCGGTGTGGGTGCCATCACCGAGTCCGACGTGGACCTGGCGATGGGCTCGGACGCCATCATCATCGGCTTCAACGTGCGCGCCGAGGGCCGTGCGCGCACCGCGGCCGAGCGCGAGGGCGTCGACGTCCGGTACTACTCGGTCATCTACCAGGCGATCGAGGAGATCGAGTCGGCCCTCAAGGGCATGCTCAAGCCGGAGTACGAGGAGGTGCGCCTCGGCGCCGCGGAGATCCGCGAGGTCTTCCGCTCCTCCAAGTTCGGCAACATCGCCGGTGTGCTGGTCCGCGAGGGCCTCCTCCGTCGTAACGCCAAGGCCCGCCTGCTGCGCGACGGCAAGGTCGTGGCGGAGAACCTCTCCATCGAGGGTCTGCGCCGCTTCAAGGACGACGCGACCGAGGTCCGCGAGGGCTTCGAGGCCGGTGTGACCCTGGGCTCGTTCAACGACATCAAGGTCGAGGACATCATCGAGACCTACGAGATGCGCGAGAAGCCGCGCGCGTAAGCGGTGGCTGCCGGGGCCGGTCGACGGGTGGTAATTCCCGTCGACCGGCCCCGGTCTCGCTGTGTAGGGTCCTCGTATCGCAGCCCGGTCCAGGGCTGTCCCCGAGGCCTCCAGGTCGGCGAGACCTGTCATACATGTTCGTGGGAACACTCACCTTCGACCTGCTTCTGGGCGACGTCCACTCGCTCAAGGAGAAGCGTTCGATCGTGCGGCCCATCGTGGCCGAACTGCAGCGCAAGTACAGCGTGTGCGCTGCCGAGACCGGGAACCAGGATCTGCACCGGCGGGCCGAGATCGGCCTGGCGGTGGTGTCCGGCGACGCCGGGTACGTCACCGAGATCCTGGACAGCTGTGAGCGGTTGGTCGCCGGCCGCCCCGAGGTTCAGCTCCTCTCCGCCAGGAGGCGCTACCACAACGACGACGATGAGTGAGGTCTGTGACCGGGGCCGGCGGGAGTCGCCGTTCTCACACAGATCAGGACCGAGAGCGCCCGCAAGGCCGGGCGCGGGCCGGTACTTTGGGGGCGAGGGCCCCGACGGGTGCGCAGCTCGCCCGGGTACCGGGCCCACTGCACGAGGAGGCAACGTGACCGACACCGCAAGGGCGCGCAAGCTCGCCGACCGCATCCAGGTGGTCGTCGCCCAGACCCTGGAACGGCGGATCAAGGACCCCAGGCTGGGGTTCGTGACCATCACCGACACCCGGGTCACCGGCGATCTGCGCGAGGCCACCGTCTTCTACACCGTCTACGGCGACGACACCGAGCGCGAGGCCACGGCCGCCGCGCTGGAGAGCGCCAAGGGTGTGCTCCGCTCCGAGGTCGGCAAGCAGACCGGGGTGCGCTTCACCCCGTCGCTGACCTTCGTCGCGGACGCCCTGCCGGAGAACGCCCGGAACATCGACGACCTGCTCGACCGGGCCCGGCACTCCGACGCGGCGGTCCGCACCGCCGCGGCGGGCGCGACCTACGCCGGCGACGCGGACCCGTACCGGGTGCCGGCGTCCGAGCGTGACGACGAGGACGAGTAGTCATGGCGGGTGAGCCGGCGGCGGCCGGTTCGACAGCGGGACCAGTCGCGGGGGCGTCCTCCACCACCACGGTGGAGGGTGCCCTCGCGGTGCTTCCGGGGCCGCGCGCCGAGGCGGGCGGGTTCGAGCTGGAGTGGCAGCGGGTGGTGGCCGAGATCGGGCGCGCCCGTTCCATCGACCTGATCTGCCACATCTGCCCGGACGGTGATGCGCTCGGCTCGGCCCTCGCGGCCGGCCTGGCGCTGCGCTCGCTCGGCAAGGAGGTGCGGGTCTCCTTCGGCGACGACCCGCAGATCGTCCCGGAGTCGCTCTCCTTCCTGCCCGGCCAGGAGCTGATAGTCCCGGCCTCCGAGGTGCCCGACCGGCCGGAGCTGGTGCTCTGCTTCGACGTCGCCGCGCGGAGCAGGCTCGGCCTGCTGCACGACAAGGCGTTCGCGGCTCCCGTCCTGGCGGTCTTCGACCACCACGCCTCCAACCCGGGCTTCGGCACCCACCGGTTGATCGACCCCTCGGCCCCGGCGACCGCGGTGCTGGTGGACGAGCTGCTGCGCCGGCTCGGCGTGCCGCTCGACCAGGAGCTCGCGACCTGCCTCTACACCGGCGTCGCCACCGACACCGGTTCCTTCAAGTACGCGGCCACCACGCCCGCCACGCACGAGCTGGCCGGCCGGCTGCTGGCCACCGGCATCCGCCAGGACCTGATCTCCCGTCAGCTGTGGGACACCTGCTCCTTCGGCTACCTCAAGGTGCTCGCCGGCGCGCTGGAGCGCGCGGTGTACGAGCCCGACGCGGCCGGCGGCCTCGGCCTGGTGTGGACCTGGGTGCCGTACCAGGACCTGGCGCTGTTCAGCGTCACCGTGGAGGAGATCGAGGGCCTGATCGACATCCTGCGCCGGCCGGCCGAGGCCGAGGTGGCGCTGGTGCTCAAGCAGGACCCGGACGGCACCCTGCGCGGCTCCTGCCGTTCCAAGGGCGCGGTCGACGTGGCCGCCGCCTGTACGGCGCTCGGCGGCGGCGGGCACACCTTCGCGGCCGGGTTCTCCGCCCGCGAGGACGTGGCGGCCGTGGTGGACCGGTTCCGCGCGGAGCTGCGGCCGGCCGGCTGAGCCCCCGGGGGCCGGGCCGCCGCGACAGTTGTGACCCCTTCGAAGAAAGAACTCGATTGAAGCGCAAGGGCACCGGGCCGGACGGCCTGGTCATCGTCGACAAGCCGGAGGGCATCACCTCGCACGGGGTGGTCGCCAAGCTGCGGTGGCTGGCCGGGACGCGGAAGGTCGGCCACGCCGGCACCCTCGACCCGATGGCCACCGGCGTGCTGGTCATCGGCGTCGAGCGGGCCACCCGCCTGCTCGGCCACCTGATGCTCACCGCCAAGACCTACGAGGCGACCATCCGGCTCGGGCAGACCACCGTCACCGACGACCGGGAGGGCGAGGTCACCGCCTCCGTCCCGGCCGACGGGGTCTCCCCGGAGGCCGTCGACGCCGGGATCGCCGCCCTCACCGGCGAGATCATGCAGGTGCCGTCCAAGGTCAGCGCCATCAAGATCGACGGCAAGCGGTCGTACGCCCGGGTGCGGGAGGGCGAGGACTTCGAGCTGGCCGCCCGTCCGACCACGATCCACTCGTTCACCGTGCACGGGCGGCGCGCGGCCGTCGCCGAGGACGGCACGCCCGTCCTCGACCTGGACGTCACGGTCGAGTGCTCCTCCGGCACCTACATCCGGGCCCTGGCCCGGGACCTCGGCGCCGGTCTCGGCGTCGGCGGCCACCTGACCGCGCTGCGGCGGACCAAGGTCGGCCCGTACGGGGTGGAGTCGGCGCGCACCCTGGAACAGCTGGAGGAGGCCGTCACCGGTGAGTCCGGCAAGCCGCTGGAGGTGCTGCCGATCGGCGCGGCCGCGGCGGCCGCCTTCCCTCGCTGGGACATCGACGCCGAGCAGGCCCGCCAGCTTGCCCACGGGGCCCGGCTGAAGGCCCCGGGCATGGGCGTCGACGGGCCGATCGCGGTCTTCGGGCCGGAGGAGCGGTTCCTGGCCCTGGTGGAGGAGCAGGGCGGCCAGGCCAAGCCGGTCGCCGTCTTCGTCGGCTGAGCGGGCCTGTGCGCTGAACACGCTCGCGCGGAACACCCTCGCGCCGGGCACCCCACGGAGCCCCCCGCCGCCCCTCACCGGGCGACGGGGGGCTCCGTGCTGCCCGGGGTTCACCCGTACCGGTGGACCGACGTGCTCCGGAAAGACCTCACCCGGACGGGGGAGCGCACGAGGTGAACGGCGGTGGTGAGTGGGGCGGGAAGGGCTGCGGCGCGCCGGGGCCGGGCAGGCTCCCCCGCGGCGAGCAGGCGGCCGTGACGACCTCTGACGGGCCGTACGGCCCGGTGGGGAGGACGGACGCATGCCGGGTGGCCAGGACGGCGACGGGACGGCGGACGATCCGGGGCGTCACCTGGTGCTGATCCACGACCCGGACGGCCGTCCGCGCGGACTCGGCTTCGTCACCGACCCACGGGGCCTGGTGCTCACCGCCCACGAGGTGGTGGCCGGACTGCGGGGCCTGGTGCTGCGCACCCCCGGCGGCCAGACCCGGGTGCTGGGCCCCGACGCCGTGCGGCCGCTGCCCGAACACGGCCTCGCCCTGCTGCGCACCGACACCGCCGGAGGGCTGCCAGTGCCGCCGCTGCCGCTGGCCGCGGCCCGGCCGGAGGAGCTCGCGGACGGGGTCCTGGTGCCCGGCCCGGTGGGCGCGGACGGCCGGGCGGCCGCGCTCCGCGCCGCCGTGCTCGGGCGGAGCACCGCCGGCTACCCCGGGACGGAACGGTTCCACCTGATCGACGGGGTGCTGCTGGTGGACCTGCCGCCGGGCGCCGCCGGGCCGGTGCCCGCCGGGGCGCCGGTGCTGGACGTCCGCAGCGGCGCCGTGATCGCGGTGGCCTCGCCCGCCGTCCGGGGGCCGCGCGAGGAGGGCGGCGTCCGGGCCGTCCCGGTGACCGGGGGTGGACCGGACGGGCCCGGCGGGGTGCTGGCCGCCGCACTGGCGCGCAACGCGGTGACGGTGCCGGCGTACGGGCCCGCGCTCAACCCGGCCGGGGTGCTGCGGCTGACCTGCGCCCAGCTGGCGGCGGCGGGCGCCGGCCCCGGGCGGGTCGCCGCGCTGGCCGCCGACCGGGTGGACCGGCCGGACGTCCCGCCCGACCCGGCCCGGGGGCCGGTGACCGTCCTGGTCGGCGCCCCCGGCAGCGGCCGTTCCACCGAACTGGCGGCCCTCGCCGCGCGGCGCGTGGGCGGCGTCGTGCCGCTGCCCACGCTCTGGCTGCGCGGGGCCGACCTGGATCCGGAGCGCGGGACGGGCACGCTGGCGCAGGCGGTGGGCCGGGCGCTGGCGACGGCGGCCGCGGAGCTGGGCACGCCC